>JABSPO010000041.1 GCA_013214625.1 Flavobacteriaceae bacterium | reverse complement strand
ACTGGTATTTTGCTGGTAGTGCTAAACGTTGATTAGGATTAAATGTTATTAACTTCTCCAAACGCTTACCCGCTAATGAATACTCTTTAAACTTTTGCTTATATATCAACCCTAGTTGGTAGTAGGCAAAATTTCTTTTTGTAACTACGCTATCTTTTTGCTTTTCCGTTACTGGTAACTGAGCAATATAATATTCCGGAGTGTAAATATCTTTAACTTCTTCTTTTACTACTTCAACACCCTCTGTTTCTTCCTCGTCATCCGTAGGAATAACAATATTCTTGTTTTTTATTCTCCAATTATCTTCTAAAGTACGATTCCCCCAGTTTTTTCTAAACTCTTCCTTTCCGTATGCAACCGTAGTTGGATTGTAAAAATAAAATGTTGATCCTCCTTTATTTTGCTTACCACTAGAACCTGGCAAGAAACTATTTGTGCTAGCAATAACCGCAGCCGCTGCTTTTGCAGCTTTTTCCGCAGCTTCTTTTTCTTTTAATTCAGCAATATGCTTTTCGAAATAAGTAATTCTTTCATCAGCAGTATAATTCAGTACTTTTATAATACTATCATTACGCTTTGCCATATCTTCATACGCAATAACGTCTTCTAAATTATCTTTCTTCTTTTTAAAGAAACGGTATTCTTTACTGTTTAACCTCAGCTTCGTCATTGTACTATCATAATACGCACCTGCCGATTTATAGTTTGTAGCATCAAATTGATATTCCGCTAAAGCCCTATAATTTAATGATTGTAAATACGAATCAGAAGTTCCTTTTCTAATTGACTTATTATAATACACTATAGCCAAAGAATCTGATGTTGTGTTTTTATGAAATACGGCCATTAGATTAAAAATTTTATCTAAATACGGCCTGTACTCTCTATCTTCTGAAAGTTTTGTTAAATACTCCGAATACTCAAGTTTATTTCCTTTTTCAAAATCGAAGCTTCTCGCTTTTGCCACTTGGGCATTCACATAATAAATCCACAAGGTTTTTCTTTTCAAATCGATAATTTCATCAAAGGCAATATTCGCACTATCCTTATACCCTAACTTGTGGTAAATTTGTCCTTTTATAAAACCAAGTCTTCCTCTTATTTCTTTATTCTTAGTGTTTTCAACTGCTAGTTTAATAGGAGCAATAGCACTATCCAAATGCTTGTTATTTAAGTACGCCTGCGCTAACATAGCATTTGCATCAGAAACATCTTGATTGCTTAACTCTTCTAATTTTATAAGACGTTTTAAGTTTTTAATCGCTAAATCCGTATTCTCTAAACGGATATTCACTTTTTCACGCCATATTCTCGCATGATTTATCTTATCACTTGTTGGATGTTTGTATAGAATATAATTGAACGCTTCTAAAGCCGGTACAAAACGCTGATCGAAATAACGTGCTTTTCCTAATAGTAAGTACGCTTCATCAGTTTGTTGGTTTTTCTCTCTTCCACTAATATTCATTCCGTGTTTCTGAATCGCTTTTACCGCTTTTACTTCCGCACGTTCAAAATCGGCGTTTTTTGAAGCTCCTGGAAGAAATAAATCCTCCTTTACCTCCATACGCTCAACAGGAAGAACTTCCCAATAATTATCATTAAAAGATTCTATTAGCGCATTTTTCCCTGATTCGTATGCCAAGTTTCCATTATACAACACATTATACTTGGTGCTTAATGCATGAAACCCTCGGTTTAATGCCTTATCTTTTTTACGAGAACAACCTACAAGAATAAAAACTGTAAGTAGTACTGATAATATGTGAATTGCCTTTTTTCCCAAAATCTATATTAGTTTAATCCCAACAGCGGGCTTAATTCCTCGAGAATCATCTCGACTGAAAATGTTACCATCAATAACTCTTTAAGTAGTAAGACTAAAGAAATTGACTTTTCTAAATAACTAAAATATACCCTATTTAGTATATCCTTCTGCGCTAATTTAATTGAATTCCTACTCAAACACTATTCTCGATACAATTTTCTATCGAAAACCACTCGAATTGACGTGTTTGAATATAATTAACGACATAATTTAAAAATGTAAAAATACGTTTTTGTTTGAAAAAGCAATAACCTTCCTTATAAAAAGATACTCACTTAGTTAGCGAAATACATTTCAAGCTCGGTTAAGGTTGCTGCATTCGTTTCTAAATCCTTCACAATTCTTCCTTTTTCCAGAACCACAATCCTATCTGACACATCTGTTACATGCGATAAATCATGGCTAGAAACCAATACAGTTACCGCTTTGTTTTGAGTAAGTTCTTTAATTATTTCTTTCAATCTTATTTGGGTTGTAGGGTCTAAATTAGCAAAAGGCTCGTCTAAAATTACAACTTCCGGGTTTCCGATTAATGCTGCTACAATTCCTACTTTTTTCTGGTTCCCTTTACTTAAGTCACGTAAGTACTTTTTCTTCCCAAGAATCTCATCATGAAAGAAATCTGAAAACTGAGCTATCAATCCATCAACATCAGCTTTATTTTGCCCACGTAATTCACCTATGAAATAAAAATACTCTTCGGCAGTTAAATAACCAATTAAAAAGCTTTCGTCAATAAATGAGCTGGTAAACTTTTTCCATGAATCAGATTCACTCACTACAATTCCGTTATTTTTAATTGTCCCAGTAGTAGGCTGAATAAGATCTAATAGCAAACTAAAGAAGGTAGTTTTTCCTGCTCCGTTATTCCCTACAAGCCCTATACTCTGTCCTTTTTTAATTTCAAATTTTTCAATTTCAAGAACTGTGTTGTTATTATATATTTTTGAAATATTTTCTGATACTATCATAATTTTTTACTTTTATTTTTGTTGAAAACCAATCACCATTGCATACTTGCGTTTTTTAAACACATTTACCAATTTTGAAAAAATATAATTTTGAATAACAAGCCCTATTACCCCTAAACAAAACAACACTCCTACCGCAGTATTAAAAGAAACTAAATAACTTATCAAACTAAATATACCCATTGGCACTAACATCATTGGAATCATCATTAACCACTGTGCCATACCCATTCCTTCATAATTCATCATTGCGCTTTTAGCTAGATCTACTCGTTTTTTATTGAAGGTACACAAATATAATAACGCCGGAACGTTAACTCCTGCATTGTATATACCTCCTACTAAAAGCAACACCCCAACTTTCCAACCAAAATAAAAATATGGTAAAGACAACATGGTTAACACCCCGATACTTATTAATAATAATATTCGTTTGGATTTCAAATACTGTTTCATTGAAATATTCTGCGACATTAATAAATTAAAATACGCGCTATCCCACGAGGGTATAAATTGTCCGAAATTCATCATAAACATTCCTGTTATAAAAATAGCAGCAAATACATACATACTAGCACCTCCTTCTCCATAAACTGGATTAGTAAAAAACATTAATCCATATAACAACATCGCTAATGACATTATAACTGTCATCCGAGGNCGCTTGTTTCTCCAAATTAATTTGATATCATTCTTTAAAAATGGAGCCACATCCCCAAACCTATTCAACCATGAAAACTCTGAACTTGTAACTACTTTTTCTTTTTTAGAAAGCACTCCATCGTCCAAATAAAAATGCTGTAGAAAATGTTTGAAATTTATAACATAGAACAACAGCAGTAAGCCAAAAGGAATCAGCACAAAAAACGGTTGTTTATACAAGCTGAAATACAAATCCCCCACCGGAGTAATAACATCATACACCCCTAAATACTCAACCAATACAACTACTGCCAATACACTAACAATAGCGTAAAAATACTGATTGCTTTTGTTAATTATAAAATTGATAAAATTGTTTACCTGAATTAATACAACCATACTTAATACCCAAAATAACACATTGGTTACGGCATATCCTTTTACTAATAAAACGATACCAAAAGGAATCAAGAAAAATAATGGAATAATATTAAATGCCGACACATTAGATTTCAATAATAAGTAGTGTACTATTGTTTTCTTTTTTATCGGGATTACCATTAACGCTTTACTGTTAAGAACAGGTAATTTTTGAGCAAAAAAGCGAAGTAATAAATCGGCTAAAAACCAAATGCCCAAATACCTACATACTGTTAGCAAAGGATCAACAGTTGGCACAGCATTTGCCGAAAAGTAATATGCTCCTACCCCTAAAGCAGCAAAGCAAACCATTAGATATAATGCGAAAAAAGCTAAGAAAATTTTAATTGCAATACCTTTAGTGAAATTAGCTGAACGGAAAAATGATTTCCATTCCAACTTTAAAATACGTGTAAACATTATATTATAGGTTAATTTAATATATCTTGTTAGTACTTAAACAAGGGGGATTGTTACAGTTTTACGCCAAATTATATTCAGGGTATGCTTTTATGATATGCTCTATCGCTTTTGAAGGAATTACATACAGCATGATGTACATCATTAATAAGAATAACACCATAATTGCAGATACTATTATACTTCCCGCCTGTGTGCTTATTATATTACTGAATACTCCTGGGTGAGCTAAAAATTGTGGAGTTAGCACTATAAATTGGATCATTAAAAAAGTTTGCCCATAAGAAGAAATTATCTCTTCAAACATCCATAATTTCTCGCCAGTTTTTTTGCGCTTTTTCTGCTGTATTTTGTATTTCACTGTTTTAAAAAACAACACACAAATTGGCAACACAAACAACCCTACAACTACATAATTTATATATGGAACATGTTACACAATTAATATAACTATCAACAGTAATAATATAGTTAGGACTATTCTTGGTAAGTTGAAATAGGTCTTAAAAATTAATAGGATTAGTTTGTTATAGGGTTTACTCATTTTCTTTTGGCGTTCTTCCTCCAAATCCGTGAACCCAAAAATTACACATTTTTTAAATTCTAATTGTAGCGCATCTTCAAAAGACAGTTTTTCGTTCTCTTGCCATTGCGCTTCTATGCCGTTGGATAAATGATCTACTAATTCTGTTTGTAAATCATACTAATCAACATAATGTTTTTTAGTAAACGTGTAGAGTTTATCTATTTGGGGGGTCAGTCAATTTTCGCATTGTAATACTTGTCAGACAATAATTTACTTAGTTCGTTTTTTCAGGAGTTGCATTTACTGTCCCTACATATTTCTGAGCTATTCCTTGTACTTCAAACCCCCATGCTTGCCCCAACAACATTCCTTTTTGACTTATCACTAATTGCTTTGAAGCCATTTTTTTTCCTAAATCCGTTTTATAAAAAGCAAGTAATTCCTTTACTTCAGCTTGAGTAAACTCCGTCATATACAGCTTTGCCATTTTTGAATACAAATCCGCCAAAGTTCCCTTTGCCTCTTTTACATATTCTTCTTTTTTAGCTTCAGCTACATTACCTCCTAATTGCGCTATTGCATCATCAAAAGCCGAGTCAACCCCTGTTGCTTTTATCAATTCAATCGCATCATTCTTAAACGCCGTATTATCTTGCGCTTGCACTGCGAAGGCTATTACAAATGCCCCCAATAAAATAATTTTTTTCATCTGTTTTATTTATTTAATATTGTTATAGCCTTATTGTCTGACCAATAGTATTTACCTCTTAAAGGTAGCTTTTTTTCATCTGAAAAACAATTTTACATTCCTCTTCTGTAAGAGTTTTAACTAAAAACTCCTTTGTATTTTGAATCCAATTCTTTTTTATAGGTCATTAGTGTTTTGAATAGTACATACCATATAATTAACTGGAAAAAGAAATACCCTTCTAATATATTTTCGGTCACAAACTGTTCTGACCATTTTGTAAACCAAATAAATAATGGAGAAAAAAGGCCAATAAAAAATACCATTAACCCTCTTGACAACATTTTACTAATCTTCTTTTCTATTTTTTTATGTAATAATGTAACAATTACCATCACTGGTATTAAAAACAATAGCGATATTGGATTTTTAATATAAAACGGTATGTAAATAGGAATTAATATAATGAACATTAGAGCTGCACCAATACTGGTCTTTTTTGTTTTATGAAAAAAAATAAAATAATATAGTAGAACAATTACTCCTATACCCAAATTAACCCCCATAAGTATATCCTCTGAAAAATTTAACTCTAACAAACTAGGAGTTAACAAAGCTAGCACCAATAAGAACAACACTTCTTTCGCTAAAAAACCTTTTCCAAAACGCTTGATAATTTTATCACGCAATTTAACTTGTTCTACTTCTATGTTTTTTAGTAAACTTTTTTTATTCTGAACCATATAGCTCTTAAATACCTTATAAAAAATTTCATCCGAATTTTCAGCCAACTCAACCTCAATAGCAGACGCTACATGATCAGTCAATTCCAAACGGATATCCGTATAAATAACGTCAGAGTTTTTTAAATAGGTGTCTATAAACTGTAATTCTTCTTTTGATAAATTCATATTACTCTAAACCGAATTTAGGATTAAACAATACCTGCATATTTTTAATATATTCTTCCAATTCAGCTAATTTACTTACCGTTTCTATTTTTCCTTTTTCAGTAAGCTTATAATACTTACGCAATCGGTTATCAACTCGCACAACTTCTACCTCTAAAACACCTTCCGCCTCTAGCTTGTGTAAGGCAGGATATAAAGCTCCTTCTGTAATATTCAACTCGCCTTTTGTCAAGCCTTTTACTTTTTGAGTTATTTCGTAACCATACATTTTATCTTGCTGTGATAGCAATTTTAAAATGATAGTAGCCAAACTCCCTTTGTATAATTTTGAATTACTCATAGTGCAAACATACCTAAATTATTTATGTATATAAGTTTCTTATGTGTTATTTTATATGAAATATCATATTTTATCCCGTTGATATTATTTATTTTTGTCAAAATTTTGTTTACAACTCATGGGAAGATTTCATTCACTTCGTATAAATAACATTAGAAAAGAAACAGCTGACACGGTATCTATCAGTTTAGATATCCCTGCAGATTTAAAAGAAGATTATACTTTTATTCCTGGTCAGTATGTAACATTCCGAACAAACATCTTTAAAGAAGAAGTTCGCAGATCCTATTCTATTTGTTCAACTCCGGACTCTGGCGAACTTCGAGTTGCCATAAAACAAATAAAAAATGGTGTCTTTTCTACTTACGCTAATACTCGATTAAAAGAAGGAGAGCATTTAGATGTTGGAATTCCTGAAGGGAAATTTACTTTACAAACCAACATTGACTACAGAAAAAACTACGCAGCCTTTGTAGCTGGTAGTGGTATTACTCCTGTATTATCAATGATTAAAGATGTACTTATTCACGAACCTAAAAGTTCGTTTGTATTAGTATACGGTAATAAAACTCCTGACAACACTATATTTCACGAGCAATTACATCAATTAGAAAAAAAATATTTCGGTCGCTTATTTGTGTATTACACCTATACACAAGCTAATGAAAGTAATGCCTTATTCGGAAGAATTGATACTGAAAAAGTAAATTACATTCTTAAAAACAAGCACAAAAACACCACTTTTGACAGCTTTTATTTATGTGGACCTGAAACCATGATTAACCTTGTTTCTGAGGTTTTACAAGAAAATAAAATTAAAAAAGACCAAATTCACTATGAATTATTTACTGCATCTGTAAAAAAAGTAGCTCCTGTTAGTACTTCTGAAGACTTTAATGGTTCTGCACAAGTAACCATTTTAGTAGATGATGAAGAAAACACCATAACTGTAAAAGAAAACGAAACCTTATTAGACGCAGCATTGAAAGGCGGGATAGACGCTCCATACTCTTGTCAAGGTGGCGTTTGTAGTTCATGCATGTGTATGGTAACTGAAGGTGAAGTACAATTGCTAAAAAACTCTATACTTACCGATGCCGAAATTGAAGAAGGATTAACCTTAGCCTGTCAGGCAGTTCCTAAAAGCTCAAAAATCAGTATTGATTTTGATAATGTGTAGGTAAAAATTAATAGTAACTTAAATCTCTTTATTGCGATTAACCATAAAAAGTCCCATAGAATATTTTATTCTATGGGACTTTTTATATACCAAGTATCAATATTTAAAAAATCCTCACACTTAATACTAATTACGCTTAATTTTCTCACTAATTACTCATAAAAACAATGATTTATTGTGCTTCAACTGATTAATTAGTATTTTCATCGAAATTTAAAAATCCCGAATCATGAAATTACGATTACTTATCCCGCTATTTTTTATGGCGGCAATTGCTATGCAAGCACAAGTTGGTATAGGAAACACTAGTCCTAATGCTGGTTTAGACATCAGCAGTACAACAACTGGTTTATTAATCCCGAGAGTAGCATTAACAAGCTTAGCTGTTCAAGCCCCTGTACTTAACCCACAAGGAGGTGCTATTCCGACAAGCACCCTTATCTATCACGATGGATCAAATGCAATTACCGCCGGTTTTTACTATTGGGATGGTGCCCAATGGGTACTACTTACTACTGGTGAAAGCAGTGACTGGACTATAACAGGAAACACTGGAACTACCCCAGCAACAAACTTTATAGGTACAATTGACGCAGTTGATTTTATTACAAGAACAAATAATTTAGAGCGTATGCGAGTACGTAGTGATGGTAGAGTACTTGTTAATACAACAGTGCTACTGGCTGGTGATAATTTCACTGCGAGATCTACCATAGCTGGTGATCATCCAATTAATGGATATTCTGATATTACTGGAGTAGGGATTTTCGGTTCTACCGACCCTGTTAACTCATTAACATTTGCTCCTTCAGCAGGATCATTTGATAGTGAAGTAAGAGCTATATTCGCTAACGGAGGAAGCGCTACAGCTATAGCTATTGATGCTAATTCAGGTAACCCAGTAGGAGCATTTACATCACCTGGAGCAGCAGGAATATTCAACTCTGCAGAAACAGGGATATTTGCTTATGCAAATAACGCTACAATAACAAGAGTTGCAGGAACATTTTTAGCAGAACCTAATGCCGCTAACACCAATAGGCCAACAGCTAATTTAGCCTCTAGTTTTGGATCAGGAAATGATATAGGTGGTTTTTTCAGTTCAGATAATTATGGTGTATACGCAACAACAACAGGAACAGAAAATGATCCTGGTGTATATGCTTTGTTTGCCGCTGGAGACGCAAGAGTTACCATTGATTTAAGAGTAGATGATGACGTATCAATTGGTGATGATTTGGATGTTTTTGGCGATACAGTAGTTGAAGGACTAAATGCTTTTGGATTAGTGACTGCTGCAGTTAAAGCATTTACAATTGACCACCCTACTGATCCTACAAATAAAATTTTACGTCATTATTCAACAGAGTCTAATGAGTTGACGAATATTTACAAAGGAAATATTGTTTTTAATGCTAACGGTGAAGCAATTGCACAATTACCAAATTATTATAGCAAAATAAACACAAACCCTGTTTATCAATTAACACCAGTTGGAGCTATGATGCCTAACTTGTATGTTAAACAAGAAATGAAAAATAATTCATTTGTAATTGCCGGAGGAACTCCAGGTAAAAAAGTATCATGGACAGTTTTAGCACAACGTAACGATAAGTATGCGCAACATTATAAAGATGAATTAGTAAACGAAATTGATAAAAACGAAAGCCAAAAAGGCCTATACCTTCATCCAGAAGCATGGGGCGTTTCTCAAGAAAAAAGAAGTAATACTCAATTAGAAACTACAAAAACAAAAGAAGTAGTTCAAAAAAGAGGTACATACTATTTAAAGAAAGACCTTGTAAAAAAGAAGAAGCCTGCTAAAACTAAGTAAACTTCACTCTATTTTTGTAATACCCTAAAATAGCGTTACAAAATTAACAGATTAAAGTATTAAAAATATAGCTCATATAAAGTTAATTTTAATAAAAGCGCCTTAATTAATTTTAAGGCGCTTTTTATTGTTTTATACTATAACTTGAAATAACAAAAACATATAACTATATCATTGATTTTGTATGCTCATACGCAATACCATATAATTGGTTAATTATCATTTTAAAACATTCATTTAAACATCTAACAACTCATTAAAACACTGTTAATCTATAATGTTTATAGGGTTTTTATAATCTTCGGCCTCTTAAAAACAACCTGTCGTTTACCGATCAATTTTGTATTTTATCGAAAAGTTTGATAATATATGTATCATAAACATATGCTAATCATTTCTATGTTCTATAATTGCCATCGAAATTATTAACCCCTAATTAATTAACCCAACATTATGAAGAGATTACTTTTTGTAATGTCAATGCTTGCCAGTACCTTTATTTACGCCCAAGTAGGTATAGGAACCACAACTCCTGACAATACTGCTGCATTAGACATTAACTCAACAACAACAGGATTATTAATCCCCAGAATGACTCAAGCCCAACGAATTGCAATCGTTACCCCAGCCATGGGACTACTTGTTTACGAAACGGATACTGCACCAGGATTTTGGTATTATGACGGTACTATTTGGACTAGTATGTCCTCAGATACCGACTGGACTATCGCTGGAGCAGACATGTATAATGCCAACACAGGAAACATCGGGATTGGAGTAACTACACCGACAAGAAAATTACATATAGAAAACGGCATTGCAAACAATTCCGTTTTGTATGCAGAAAATACGGACACTTCCACAAGTTACTCATACGGAATACATGGTGTAACTAACGCGACTGATCAAAAAGGAGCTGCAGGTGTATTCGGAGAAAGTAAGCAGTCTGGAGATCATGAAATAGGTGTAAAAGGAGATTATAGCCTTTGGGGAGCCGCCGTTGCTGGTATTGCATGGGCTACCGCTGAAGCTAACATGCCAACCCTAACAGATATGGGAGTTTATGGTGGTGTTGATTATTTTAGTGGAGTAGGTGTTTATGGATTAAACTTGAATACTTCAGCTACCGCTTACGGAATGTATTGTGATGGAAATCACGCCATAACAGGTACTAAATCAGCCTCTGTACCTACAACAAAAGGAAATCAGTTATTATATTCTATGGAAAGCCCTGAAATTTGGTTTGAAGATATAGGGTACGGAAAACTGGTTAACGGAATCACACATATTGCATTGGATAATATGTTTATGGAAACAGTAACTATTGATAGTAAACACCCTATGCATGTATTTTTACAAGAGCAAGGAGATTCTAATGGTTTATTTGTAACTCCAGATGCAGATGGAAAAGGATTTACAGTAAAAGAAAAACAAGGAGGGTCATCAAACATTGCATTTTCTTTTAGAATCATGGCAAAACGTCGTTTTTACCAAGATCATAGATTTGGAGTAGACTCAATGCAAGCCTTTGGCGATAATTTAAAAGATGCTGAATATCATGAACCTAGATCAACTAATCCTCAAGAAGTAAAAGCATTAATTGAAAAAGGACGTGCTGAAAAAGAAGCAAAACACAAACACGACAAACAAAAAAGAAAAAAATAATTATAATAACACATAACAACAAAAGTAGAATAGGGTATTCTACTTTTATTCGGGTAAAAGCGTCTTAATTAACTTTAAGGCGTTTTTCTATTTCAGCTATTATTTTGTTTGGTGAAATTGTATCAAAACAACTTAAATATCCTTCTGGATATTTATTTCCATAAATAGAGGTCGGTATTAACGGAAACCTTTCCATATCTGGTAGAATTTGATTCTCTTTAGTTTGATTATAAGGTGCAAATCCAGCATACGGATGGGTTACCCCCCATATAGTAACTACGGGAACTCCATACATAGTCGCAAGATGTCCATTTCCAGAATCCATAGACAGCATTACGTCCAAATTAGATATCAATGCTAATTCTTCTTGAAAAGTGAACTTCCTGGTAACGTTTAGTACATTATCATACTGGTTTGCAATTTTATCCAATTGCACCTTTTCTGACTTTCCTCCACCAAATAACAAAATGGTAGTAGCAGTGTTTTTAGACAATTCAGAAATTACTTCTTCCATTTTAACTAAAGGATACATTTTTCCTTTATGAGCTGCAAAAGGAGCGATGCCTATTAGGTTTTTCCCAGTTTCACCAATATAAGCTGAAACAATATTAGGAATAGGTTTTTTTGACAATGATTTTCCTTCCTCCAAGTTCAAATCAAAACCAAGGTCTCTAAAAACATCCGCATAGCGCTCATGAGTAGATCTTAGCTGTTTGAAAACTTTGTTTTTAACACTCGTTAAAGCCTTCTTTTGAGCACGACCTTTGTCAATTTGTTTGACAGGAATTACTTTTAATCGCAACAATTTAACTAAAATATTCGATCTTAAAACGTTATGTAAATCGGCTACATAATCAATATTTAATTCTAAAAGCTCCTTTGATAATTTCCATATTCCAACAAAACCTTTATGTTTTTTATTCAAATCCGGAACAAAAACAGTAACATTTGGGATATCAGCAAAAAATGGAGCAAAAAAAGCTCGTGTAAGAATAGTGATTTTAACTTCTGGGTGAGCAGTAATCAATGTATTTATAACAGGTACCGACATAGCAACGTCTCCCATTGCTGAGAGACGGATCACTAGTATGTGTTTTGGTGTTTTAGACATTCAAAGAAAGTACTTAGAAAAGCCATCATTGACGACCTTACGTTTTTATCCTCAGTTCGAGTGATTTTCATATAGTGAAACGGAATGAAAATTGTATCGAGAACTAATACTTCTCGATACAAAATTATTTTCCATTGCATTCCAAATAATTTCACTCGAAGTGACGTAACATCATTATTATCTCCGCTAGATAAAAATTTAATACAAAGCCTCAGTTGTACTTTTGACAAAATGCCAATAGACTAATAAAGTATTCAGTAATGCTATTTTTGAGAACGCAATACTGGGTTTAACTCGTCGTCGTTATACATTTTCATTTGCTTATACACTTTCATGTATTTGTCACCGCTTTCAATATCATTTAATAAAGTATCAATAGCCGTAGATAAATCTACACGTTGTTCAAGCAACACATCAGTTTTAACTTGACAAGCAGCTCTATGTTCAACTGAAGCCTCTACACGAGTAGCTTCCTCATTCATATGATATACCTTTAATGCTAAAATTGACAATCGATCAACTCCCCAAGCAGGACTTTCCGTATTTATAGTGGCATTCCCTTTTGCAGCAACTGAATTATACTGCTCTAAAAAATAGCTGTCAATATATTCAACCATATCAGTTCTATCCTGATTTGAAGCATCAATTTTACGTTTTAAGACTAAAGCAGCAACAGGATCGATATTCGGGTCACGAATAATATCTTCATAATGCCATTGCACAGTATCAATCCAACATTTTCTATATAACAAATGCCCTAACAAGTCATTTTCTTTGTCATATTTGTTTTCAAAAGATTGGTATGGATCATCCTTTATATGATACGTTGCTATAACTTCTTGAAAAATTTTATTTGCTTTTTCTGTAAACATGATTTGCATTTTATGAGGTCAAATATACAACTTTATTCACAGGTATAAACAGAAAATAGCGCCGTCATTAAGCAGTATAAAACAATATTCTATCCCGTAATAAAACAAATAATTACAGAAACTAGAAACATACTATACAGTAATATTGATTGTATCAGAGGTTTTTTTATTTTTTCAAAAAAACTAGTAAACAACGTAGCTAAAGGAAAGTATAAAAAAACTAACATCGCACTACTCTTATTTGGCGAAATTAAAACCAAAACTAAAGCAACAATTAAAGCGACAATTAAAACTAAATAAGATAGTTTGTTTTTTTGCAACTTTAATCGAATTCTTGAGGGAAGAAATAGTAATGAAACGATTAATATGATAGCAAAGAAAACACCTATAACCCGATTGTAATTTGAATTTAACAAGGAGTAATCCGTAGATATTGATGTATTTGAAAAATTAAACAATTGATTATTAACCACTAATTCATATCCACTCACAATCATAAAAACTATAAAAGCGCTCACTAGAGGAACTAACCAGTTTTTATAATAATTTGATGCATATATTACAATACCCAAATACAACACCAGAAAGAATAAAATTGACCAAAAATGAAACAAGGAAGCCACACAAATCCATAGAGCGGCATCGAATATTTTTTTAGTAGTTTCTAATTGTGATTTTAGGCTTATTATTTTTCGAAGCCCCAATAAAATAAAAAGATTTGCAAGAATTAAGCTAAAATCAATATTTGAACCCCAGAAACAAAAGAAAAACAAGGCATAAAAAAGAACCACAAAACTATTCTGACCAGATAATGCATTTTTTTTAACAATAAAATCTACCAATAATGCGCTTAATATTGCCAAAAGTAAGAACCCCGTTTTATAAAAAAAAAGACTAACACTTAATACATCAGTAGTTTGAAATTGCACTAACAAAAAACCAAAGGTTAGTATTAACGACGCAAGGACAAGGTTGATTGGCTTAGACTTATTAAAAATTGCTGTAATCATCTTAGTATATTAGTTTTTCAGAAAAAAAATGCTGTATATTTGTTGGCATAAAAATAAATTAAAAATCGTTACAATGAGAGATTTAGTATACGCAATACAAGATTTTTTTATGGCTCTTATGGCTCCAATGGTTGATTTAAGTAAATTAGAGTTAACAAACTGGTGGTCGGCAAATATTATGAACTGGTTATTAATCGGTATTGGTTTTGCAGCTATGTTATACTGGCTATGGCAATTAAAAACATTTAATGACGAGGGACAGAGAAAAGAGATGTGGTTTCTCACTCATTTTTCAAATAAGTTTCTTTTACTATACAATACTAAAAAGCCCTTTGATTTTCATCAAAGGGCTTTTTTGTGCAATACAAATTCGATAACGATTACTCGTTCACAATACTTCCTATGGTTCAATATAGGCGCATTATACATAATCATGTTACTTACACAGCAATTTTCACATCATCACATAATAACTCACTAACAAACTGATACATGTTTTTCAACGCTTCTCTAGTTGCTGTATTGTCATGAGTGATATAATTATCAATCGTTTCTTTAAGCTCTAACGATGTATTTAATCTAATTGCTACTGGTGTATAATTTACTAACCTAGATTCTTTAAACAGCTCAACTACCTGATTACGCATAGCTCTTTTATCATCAATATTATCTGAAGCTAAAATATCTAGTATTAGATTTTGTATTAAGATTTTGTTATCCATATCTCGGTTAGTTTAAACAAATAGTAATAATTAGTTACTATTCCATTTTAAATAATTAGTTTTTTAACAAATTTTTCTACTAATATGATTTAATCACACATCTATATGTTCTAAATTCTCCCAGTTTGTTACCCAAAAAAACCTAATAAATTAATTACATACCGTGATTATGGGACTAGAATTGCAATAAAAAAGCATACAAATAGTTAAGCCAATACGCTGTTATATTTTGATTATTACTTGTCACTTCAAACCAGATAGCGCGGATTTGCAATCCGTGTCACTACACTAACACTCTAAAACAACCTTAATACAAAAAAACTTTTCCTTACTAACTTTATTCCTCACTCATACTCGGCACGGAAAACATTTCCGCGCTAGCACTTTCCTTTTATAATTTACATATCCGAGCCATCGGGGTTGTCATTTGCAATGGCAACCGACCTAACGTACTACAAACTCAAAAGCTACCTATTTTACTAAGTAGCTTTTCGTATAGCCATTACACACGAGCACAGCGAACTGACGAACTCCTATTAAAACAATAGATAACTCGTGAATAAATGGCAATAATATTTCTCGTTTCCTGTTTAAACTTTACATAAATCCCTTGCCATTAACGCTAGCGCTCAAATGGTAAGGTGCGGGGGGGTTGTTTGTCTCTTTTTAAGGAGATTTTTAAATTTAGTTAGTCTGGCACCCTGAGTCTATCGAAGGGTATGTTTTCCAAATTCTAAATTTTTCATTTCTTATGAAGGCTTTTCCTTTGTATCTTTTTCTTGATAAAAAGACACCAAAAATCAAGTCTACCCCTAGGAAATTGCTACGCATCACTCGCTTTCAAAACTGCATGCTTTAAGCTAACGCTTTACTCACTTCTTTTTAAATACAACATTAAAGTGTTCGTGAATCTTCGATTTGCAATTTCGTTTTTCGCTCGCTATTTCTTGGGATTGACAGGCTTAGCTTCATATTAAAATCAGAAAGCGCAGATTTATAATCCGAACACTACCATAACACTCTAAAGCAACTTGCTTAAACACAAAAAAAGCTCCTACTCCCGATAGCTATCGGGAATGTAAAAGCTTTATTAACTATATTTTCCTTTCTCATACTCAGTACTAATTATAGACTAGCCGTAGCTGAGAATGTTCTTTTATCAATAATGATAACGACAGGCTGCTATAAATAACCCCTCATTTTCATATTTATAAACCAAACGATGTTCAGAATCTATCCTTCTGGACCAATACCCCTGTAAATCGCCTTTTAACCTCTCTGGCTTTCCTATACCTTCAAAAGGTGTACGCATACAACTTTTAAGTAACTCAGTTATTCGCTTTACTTTTTTCTTATCTACTCTTTGCCAATATAAATAATCATTCCAAGATGATGAAGACCAAATTAATTTCATTCTTCTATTAAATCTCTTTGAATCCCATCATTACTTTCTAATTCTTTAATAGACTCTAATAAAACATCCCTGTTTTTCCCTCGCAGTAAATAGGTGGTTTCTTTTAATGAGTTGTACTCATCTAAAGAAATCAATACTAAATCTTTACTTCCTTTTCTTTTAATCACTAGCTCATTTACATCATCGACTACCTTATCTAACCAATGCTTTAAATTTGAGCGTAACTCTGAATAATTTATAACGTCCATATTACAAATATACAAAAAAGTACTTAAACACGTACTTTTTATAAAGAACATGACAACTTGATAGCTCGGGTTTACAATCCGTGCCATCTAGTTATCAAAAAATAGCTAGTTTCAACAATCCGGTTCCTTCTGTATAATCTCTAGCGCTACTATACAAGTAATCTTCAGCATTATCAACAATTCCTGATTCTACTGGATTATTATGAATGTAATTTACTTTCTGATCTATTATTTTACTGCTATATAAAACTATTGGATGATTATCATTACGCCACAACTGATAGCTTTGTATTTTACTATTTTTCATAGCAGAAGATTTCATTACTAACAATAACCAATTTCTACGGCTTTCAGGTTCTTCTTGAATAGTTTTAATTATTTGCTTACTGGTATGTTTTTTCATGTCTCGTAATATACCGGACAACTTGTAACCTTCTTTTGCTCTTGCTACCAAATGGACATGATTACTCATTATACACCAACTATACAGTTGTAAGCCCTTTTCTTTTTGACAATATGCTAAACTATCTACTACAACATCTCGATACTTTTTACTGGTAAATACATCTATCCACTCAACCGTACTAAACGTTAGAAAATATAACTCGTTTTCATCCTTAATCCTATAACTACTCGTTCCTTTACTCATGTATCTAAAATACGAAAAAGCTTTTTATATGTTATACTATTAATTGTCATTACGCTATCGCTCAAATGTCTAAATTGCAAAAAAACAAATTACTAATACGCACGCAGGTTGTCATTTGCAATGGCAACCGACCTAACGTACTACAAACACAAAAGCCACCTATTTTACTAAGTAGCTTTTCGTACAGCCATTACACACGAGCACAGCGAACTGATGAACTCCTATTAAAACAATAGAAAACTCGTGAATAAATGGCAATAATATTCTCGTTTCCTTTTAAACCTTTCTAAAAGCATTGCCATTACCGCTAGCGCTCAAATGGCAAGGTGCGGGGGAAAACATTTCCGCGCTAGCACTTTCCTTTTTAAAAATTACATATCCGAGCCATCGGGTTTCTATGAACGTCTCCGAATATATTTGGTAAATGTTTTAGAAAAAATCTCGTGCCAACACTTTTTTTCTTCATTAAAGAAGTAAGATATTGGATTAATAGGTATAACTCTTAAGAATGTTCTTATTACAATTTTAATAAAAAAGTTCTTATTTTTATTAGCCTCAATTCTAAAACCAAAAATTTTTTTCCCTAATGTAGTTGAGAAATAATATTCTGAGAAAATAAAATAGCATAAATAACTAACAAAATAATATATGAGTAAATCAAATGAACGAAAATCTTCAAAAGTTTCGACCAAATCTCCTAAAAATAAATGATGAAGAACAAATATTAATACAGTTATAATTGAGAAAACGAGTGAATCAATATAAAATGCAAAAAACCTTAGTAATAATAATCTCATAATATATTTATATTTATTTATATTTAGTATCAAATTGAAGTCCAACTCCAACATTATAATTAAAACCTAGTAGAGCCGAGACATCTGCTCCAAAACCCCAACCAAACTTTCTGGATTTAACTTTACCTTTATGTACTCCAGAAGTATGGTAATTCTCTACAATTGTTATTATAACCAAATTACTAACCTCAGATTTCACATCTCCATTTGGCAACCAGAATCCTCGACTATGGGTAAAAGATTGACCAACACCAGCGAGTCCTGATAAATTCCATTCATTTACTTCATTTTTTCTATAAGTAGAATTAGGCCCATTTGGAACTGCCGTGAAACTTGGTCCTTTATCATATTTAAATCCTATTTTAACCAATGGATTTACATCTTTTTTATAATTAGCAGCAAATTTCGCGCCAAAAGCTTTAAAGTTACCCCCAGCTTGAAGTCCAAAATCGACACCAGCAGAAGCATCGAAATATAAATGTTCCTGAGCCCAGTTTAAGTCACTCCCATAATCATTCTGATACACAAAAGAACCGAATGAACCTTGACCGTCATTTTGAAAACTTCCTTTATAAACGGCGTAATTTTCATTACCTCCTAGACCTGGGTTTCTAATACTCCCTTGGAAACCACCACCAATCCAACCAAATGCTGCACCAATCCAAGTTCTATATCCTCCATCTGGGTCAATACCATTAATTGGGTCATTCCCCATTCCAAGGTACGGAGAATGATATTGTCCATATGGGTCAGTCGTCAACCACCTTCCAATACGTCCATCCCAAAGTCTTAATTGAAATGCTTCTTTACCAGTTTCAGGATCTAACTCTTGTCCTTGGAAGGCGTAACGATAGGTTCCATTAGTTAATTTACGTTGCGGCATTGCCATCCCAAAAGGGTAGTAATCCGTATAATTACTTACTTCAGCTACATCAGTCGTAACATTAGTAATATGAACGTTATCCAAAGTAAAATATTGCTCGGGTACTGTAGTATCAGTATTGCGTAGCATAAACGAAAATGTGTAGTCATCACTTGTAGTAGGTGTAAAGAAAAATACTTTACTTCCAGAATATGCTTCCGGGTGTGTTTGTATGATACCAGAAGTTCCTGAAACTTCACAGGTAAAATCTCCTGCAAAATCATTACTTCTCTGTAAGTCATACTCAAATTTATAAGTATTGTTTCCTATTAAATTAAAAGCAGCTTGTGTTCCTTTGTCTGTATCCGTAATAGCCACCTTTAATTGTTCTCCAATAAGGCTCAGCGTTGTAGCAGCGCCTACAGGAATGAAAAGGCTCATATTGTCTGAAAAATCGTTCTGATATACCACAGGCACTCCTGTTACCATAGGGTCTTTTGTAATTACCGCACGTACATTTCCTAAATGATCGGTTAATTGATAGGATTCACTATTGGTTTGCTTATGATATACTCCTACTCTAGAAGCTCCGTAAATAGGATATTCTTGTGGGGTAGGAGTAGGACTTCCTATATTATCCGAAGTATATACTGCCAATGTATTACCACTAACATCTCTTACGTAATAGGTAGTGTTTGTTATTGTAGTACCACCAATTACAGTATATATTTTTTGCATTCGCTGCCCTTTGTCATTATACACAAAATCAATACTATTTGTCCCCGTTGTATTCCTTATATTAGTTACTAAACCAGAAGTGTTGTACACATAAATAACATCTTCGTCATTATTTTTGGTTAGCTGCCCAATGCTATTGTAATCATAGTTATTCAGCGCTTGTGTTTCTAAATCGGTTGTTACACCCGAATTTGACACAGCATCAGCTACATGGTCTAACTGGTTGGTTCCGTCAGTATAATCATAACTAAACTGATCCATAACATTTGTACCGCCATCGGTATTTTTATTTCTGTTTAACGTTAGTATGTTTCCATTGGCGTCATAGGTAATTCCGGTAACATCAAAATCAGTAGCGCCTGGTGTACTAGTACTTCCTGTTATACTGGTCTTAAATGTAAGGGTAGGCGTGGCTATAGCATGAAATCCTTCACTTAAGGTTACACGTATAGCCGCTTGTACATCTTCCGAAGCAGTAACAAGTTGATTTCTGTTTTCATAATCAGAAACAACACCACTACTTGTTGCAGTTGATGAATCGTATTTAAAATCGGCCCCTTCCAACCATTTGTTTTTATTGTAAGTATAATAATAAGAATGTGTTGTTCCTGGAATAGTTAAATCCTTAGTAGCCCAATGGGTTGCTTTAATGTTTCCGTCCAATCTATCCTCACCAGCAGTTGATGTACTTATATTGGTATTACTACGCAAATAATCATCTTGATAATAGTCCAATGTTATTCCAAAGGCATCATTTGCATCATGTCCAGGATCCTTTGCAGGATCTAAACTGGGGTGATTGATACTTTTTAAAGAACCATTTAAATTATACACATAATCTATCCCTTGTATACCCTCAGCTAATACCACACGTTTTAAAGCCCCTTTTTCATAGTAACTATAGGCTGCTTGCTCTGTAAAAGCAGCATCATCTACTGATGTTTCTACTTTTACCATCTCTCCTACATGATTGTATGTATACCGATGTACGAACCGATCACTAGGGCTGTGTTTTTGATAATATACTTTAGTTACTTGGCTAGTAACATCATCATACTCATAATCAATTGTTTTTACTCCTAAACCAGTTATGTCTTGTATAACCCATGTTAGACGACCGTAAATATCATAACTATACCATGTTTTACTAGTTTCAGGATTTTTAGTAGCTGTTTTTACTACATTTCCTGCAATAAATTGTGGCTGTCCATAATACGCATCTATATAATTTGCAGATAACATAACATTGAAATCAAAATCAACAACATCATACAATGTAGTAGTTTGCTCTGAGCAATTTAAAGGGTCAACTACTGAAGTATCCCCATTAAGGATTGTAAAGTCACCAATACAAACACCGCTTTCTATTGGTCTTGCTTTAGTATCATAATTGGTATAGGAAAACTGACCTAATACAACTTGTATAGAATTTTGAGAGAAACGTATTTGTCCGTCTTTTCTATATTTAAATTCTGCAGTTCCTTCATCAGGGCTCGTAGTTTTCAACACTTGTCCTAATGAATTTTGTTCAAAAGTAGACTCCATAGTATGATTAGGAACCCCCACAGTTAAATCAAAATTATGCGCATCAAAACCTAAAGGTTGTATTGTTTTGATTAAATTACCTGCTTTTGTATAATAATTTAAAGTATAATCGTAATAGTTTACTTTGTAACGGACGCCCAAGCTTTCATTAAAAACAGACTTTATAACCCCTGTTGTTTCGTCTATATAAGTAAGATTAGGGTAAGTATTGTTATTAATAATTTCTATTCTAAAAAAGCCTGCTTTGATTGTTGAAAAATCGATAATTTCAGTTCCTTCTCTTAAATCAAACACTTTATAATTGCTTGAGTTACCTATAAATGTTAAAGTATTTTCACAACCTAATGGGATATGAATGTCCACAAAACCCTGTGTTCCAATTAACGAAACAATTTCATATTGATCAGAGCCTCCAGATCTTGCAGAAGCTAATACTTTACCTTCTAAATCAGAAAATGAAACCACCTCATTATCTTGTAAATCAATACTAACGGATTTAATTACTCTTTGTGAAATAATTTTTGTTGTAGAATCGTTACTTAAAGATAATAGTGCTTCATAATCTTGCATTACATTACACAATTCTCCTTCAGCAATTATTGAAGGAAATGGGACAGCATTAGGGTTTTCACCCCATACAGCTGGAGTTACTCCTATTTTATAGTATTTATTATCTTCAAACAGATAAATTTTGTCTTTTACAGGAAGGAAATGTCCTTTAAACCTTATAATATGAGTTCCAATATCTGTACAGTTGACTATATCTATTTCTTTTACATAAGCAGAAATATATTCTCCAGAGGTTTGATCTTCGAAGACTTTTATGTTTTGTATTAACCCATTTGTAATTTCTTGAAAATGGTCTTTTCCAAAAGCATAATACAATTCTTGCGCAGCAGGCATTGTATGACTAAATCTGTTTTTCCAATGATGTTGTACTTGCCCACTTACATCCGTATAATGTTGTTTATTACCACCATATACTTTTAATACTTTACCTGGGTTTAATTGATCATACACTGTTCGTATAAACGGATATTCAGTAACATCTTGATAAGATTCACTTGAGTTTAAGTTACTATAATACCAACCAACACTTCCTTCTTCACTCCCAGTCTCAGTTGGCATAGGAACGTTTAGCCATTCCTCATGGTCATATTTTGTGTTATCTGGTTTTTTAATCAATTTATTTATATAGGCATAATGGTTTTCATTAGTGCTTTTTGCATCAAATGTTTGAAAAGCTGGCCTTCCTGCATAATCATACTGTAATTCGGAAGCCCATATCTTACCTGTTTTAATATCTAATCTTTGATTTTGAGTAACTTTTCCTAATTCATTATAATATGTAACATTAGACCCTATTAAGTTTCCTTCTATATCATAAGTACAATCAGATGTCCAATTTTTATTACCTATTACTGGAAGGCATGCATCACTATTGTCTAATAAATCTTCAAATCCAGTGGCTGTGTAATTAAACTGAAAGTTAGGTGTATCGGAGCTAATCTCAACTCTATAATCCCTTATGTCATTCAGAGCTGCCCACCAATCCTCTTCACCAGTATCAACTCCCGATACTATAGCATCGTTATAATAAATCCTAAAAACATGTGCTTCATCCTTAACTATTTTAATTACATCTGAGCTTGATACTGAACTACTATATCCTGATCCAATAGCTTCCCCAGGAGTTCCATGATCTCCACGATATAAGTTTACGACTTCTTGAGAACTATATTGCTGCGCTATTACGGGGTCCCAAGTAAACTCTAAAGTAACATCGTTTAAGTGAGGGTAAAGATCAGAATGTTCTCCTAGAATTAATTTAATTTTCACATTAAACTTCGTATCAATAATGGGTATTGTTGGTGAAAATTCATTTGGGGAAACTATAGTATTAGGGAATTTTATGAAATTGGTTAATTCAATACTATTTGTTTGGTCATGTATACCTTTTTCAATAGATAACACATAAGCATTGTTAGTTGTATTATCAGTTCTTAATTGATTTCCATTTACATGAAAATCTACATTATCCTGCCAGTGTAACTCCTGTGAATTTACATTGTTTAAAGCACTGATTAATAGAGTGAAAACCAGTATTATATTGTACTTAAAATGTGTCATATACAATTTTAGTTTTTATAGTTGTACCTATTATGTTTTACTAATTTGAAACCACCTGTAACCGTAGCATTATCTATAATTTCTGAATAGGTTTTACTTAATTTTCCTGCTTCATACTCATAACAAATAGCTAAATTATTAGCTCCAATAATAAACGTTAATTCATCAAGTTCATTGTATACATAACTAGTCATTGTTGACTCTATAGGATGCAATCTAAAGTCATCAACATATAGATCGCCATCAGTTGTAGTAATGTAAATGTCATATGTTGAAGATGATGGAGAATCAAATTTTTCATAATGATTCATTAACACCCAGTCACCTGCAGGTAAAACCTCTCCGTTAAATAATTTTGTTACTCCATTGAAAACTAAACGCGCATTTGTATAATTATCTTTATGTACCCATGCTGAAATTTTGTACGTTTCGTCTTTTGTAAAATTTGCGCCGACTAACTCACAAGAGCCTGTTACTTGAAATGCTTTACCTCCCGGAGAAACAATTACAGAAGATGTACCTGTGTGTGATTTCGCATCTGTTCTTCCACTTAGGTGATTTGATTTTACTTCACCATCAAAATAATAAGCATTACTATCCTTAGCAAAATATTCTGCCCCACTATAGTACATTTCAGTATACCTTGCATTAGCAACAACCATTACTTTACTATCATTATCACACATTTTAATTGCCGCGTAATTATTATTAATATCCTTTGTCTCTAAAGATTTTGAAAAATGATTGTATAATGTATTTTCAACTAATGTCTGCCATCCTGAAGACTGACTTACGGTTCCAACTCCCCAATTAAAATCATCTGTAAACCCTTGAAGTGCTCCATTAATATCAATAGCCCCTTTCCAAGTGTAGGATTTATGCTTTCTCCAAACCTTTTCATTATTAGCTGTTGGTGAACTAGCGTTTCCAAAAACATTGCGATATTCCCAGTCATTATTCCAAGTAGTTACGCCTACTCCTGTTTCTTTCCATGAAGCCGTTGTATTATCATATATATAATTATAATTGGCAGCTTGTTGACTAAGCATATTGTTATTGGTAAGGTTATCTACCTTAGCGCCCATTCCAAAACCATTTGCTTCTCCTGAGTATTCTAGTTTGGTATATGCGGGTATTATTTTAGTTTTTAATTTAGTTCCATCACTTACAACAGTTGTTGTTTCTAATACTTCACCTGTTAAAAAATCGTGTTTATCAAAATGTGTCGTTTGTGTATGACCCCCTTTAGAGGTAACAATACTTTCCAAAATTGAAGGATATTTAACACTACTAGATGAGTGTAATTTATGTACATAAAAGCTTTCTGCAAGATTTTGACTTGCAGGCGTTTTTAAAATCTGTATCGCTTTTACCGATTTAAAGGACTCTTGGTACACACCAACCTGTCCATCAGTTTCTAAATTTTCTTTATAATTATATTTTATATTATTTAATAGTTGTCCATGGATACCATATTTTGAGATATAATTTATTCGTCCTAAATTATTTGTATACCGTTCAATAGTATTTTTAAAAACCTGAGTATTTTCAACTGTAAAATCATGTGGATCATATCCTATTTTTTGATCTGTAATAAGCTTAAAGGCATTTTTTAGCTGAAATCTTTCTCCAATGTCATTACGGATGGAACTATACGCAAAAGGTTTTAATGTTTCAAAGTTATAATGTGTTTTTGATAATAATTCCTCAGTACTGGAGGTTACAGAGACCTCTACATATGAGTACAATACATTTGGTGCCGGAATTTCAGGCCCAAAATTATACGAGTCATCACCATTAGAAGGTTCATATGAAGTTACCCCAGAAGTAAAACCTACATACGGATCAGTATAAGAATAATGTGTTTCAGATGAATTTTCCGTACCTAAGTATTTTATTGATTTTACACGAATCCCTCCTCCTGTTTTTCCATTTGGATTAGCACTATTTGCTAGTACTTCGGAAGCATTATTATGCCTTGCAATAGCAATATGTTCAATACAATTATTATAAGGAACATATTGTTCACAAAAACTCAATTGTTCTACAGCGGTATCATAAGTGGCATCCTTTATTCTCTCAGTTTTAATTGTTGTATTTGATATTTCTTTTATTAAATATTCATTTGTATGAAAACGACGATTTATATAGAATGAAACAAGCATTGGCTTACCTATCATAAACGTATCCTCTAATGAGATATTATTGTAATCTAAAGCATCTAAATCAAAATTGAACACAACATTCTCTTGTTGCCAATCAATACTTTCGAGAGCAACATACTGTTGCAAATTATCATATAGATTACAATCATCACAGGGTCTATATTTTATTGGATGACGATCTGGAGTAATTGCCTCTGAATTAAAACTATCTGACTCATAATTAATTTGTAATTTAGTGCCTATTGGCGTTTGTATTTGGGTTAAACTCCAAGCTTGTGGATTATCATTTAAATACCCCCAGTTGTCTTTATTATCTTGATTATAGGAGTGATAGCTTTGGTCATGATACTCAAATTTGTATGGTGGCAATAAACTTCCTCCTGATTTCCCTTTAAGCTCAAAGCTTTTTAAGGTTAAGGCTCCTTTTAAAATAGCTGAAGAGTTTGGAGAGTTTTGTAATAATGAATAATCATAGTTAAATTCAATAACTTTTTGTGCTTTTGATGTTAAACCAAGTACAGCATCATCTCTATAATCCAACACATTTTCATTATAATGAATACCAGAAACGGTCGTACTACTTTTATTAAAAAAACTTTCGCGTGATGTGCCGCTAAAACTATAATGTACATCCGTATATCCTGTATTAAACATTAATGTAGAATATAATGTAGTTCTCATGTCTGCCCCTGCACTTTTGTTTACAACTACATTATCTGTATTTTTCACTAAAAGAATCTTATCTAGTTTTAATGAAGTGTTTACAGGTATATCCACATATGAAGTATGCGTTTTTTTTCCTTCACGCCATGTTTGCTGACCGGAAGTGTAGTTTATCAATTCACCAATCGAATTATAATATGTTCCCGAAGGTATAACTGTCTTATTTGGAGCTGGAAATTTTTTACTATGCAATTCTGTATCAAAAAAACCATTAACAAAAGGAGTATTATTAATCTGCACCGAACTTCCTTTGGCATCCTTCCTTGTTGATTTTATAAATAATACTTTATGAGTTCTGGTTTCAATTACATCCAAATAATATATTTGTTTCCTTCCCCAAAAATAATTGTAACTTCCATCTAACTCATGGTAGCCTGTTTTAGGAGATCTCCATCCATACCCATCTGACCATTTTCCATATTCAAATTCAACCCAATAGCCATAATCACTTTTATCAACTTGGCCATTCATATTTACATCAACATAATCAGGGCCTGTTATGGCTGTAAGTAACCAGTGTGATGCATAGGCTTTTTCTTTTTTCATTTCATAAAAAGTAGCGTATTCATTTGTAGGTAATTTTGTTGATTTAGTAATGTTTTCAAAACTATACACAGGTAGCGAATAATGATACACTTTACCATCTAAAGCGGTAACCCTATATGCTCCTATACCTTTATCATGAATATGACTTTCATTTCTATTAAGATCTTTTGCCTCAACAAAAGACATCCCTTCAATATTGTTCTCTTTTATTTGTTTGTTTGTGAACACTTCAACAAACTCACCATCTCTAATCCTCCCGTTATTTGTTTTTTTATTCCCGTCACTAGTGATATTAGTAGTGTAACTTGAGGGAGTTGTGTTTATCTGGTTTACAAAAACCTCGTCTGAAAAATCGTAAAGAAAACCTGCTGTTAATGTAGATGAAATAGTAGAAGTACCAGGGTCTAAAAACTGACTAGGAATAAAATAATCTCCTTTTTTTTGTCTAAAAAAACTATGATTATTATTATTAAAACCAAAGAAAATTTTATCATTTAATTTCATATTATCATGATAGGTATTCACCGGGACATCTAAATAAAACTCTTTCAAATCCCAAGACGTCACAAAGCCGGGACCATGTGTGAAAATATAGCCTTGTCCTCTTTGGTATAAATTAATTTCATCGGTTATTTTCGGGCTTATGTTTCCTGAAATACCTTGTGCACTTATGGAATAGTTATCATAACTGGGTAGTATAAGGCTTTCATTACCTAGTGCTAGAATAACTGTGTTATAAGTAATCCCTTTAAGATAATTGTATTTGTTAACATCAGTTAACACATCTTGTTTTAATCGGTATGGTGTATTAGCATCAGGAGATTCCTTTGTGTCATAATTATATAAAATACCACTAGCATTCGTTTTTTCTTCTTTATATAAGCCATAGGTATATGTGCTTTTTCCCCATGAAATCCAATACGCTCCTAAATCTAAATTAAACCCTCTGTTTTTAGTATTGGTATAATAATCTCCATTGTTTACAGAAGAACTTTGAGTATTAGTAGACATACCCATAATACTATATGACGTACCTGATTTAGAATTCCAACTAATTCCAGTACCATTACGACCAATACCTACACCAAAACTATTTGAGGCTGAATCATAACTTAGTCCACCATAAGTGGCTCCAAAATTTCCAGAATTAAAATTGTAACTTGTACCCACACCACCAATTCCTAAAGAAGCTGTATAACCACTTGAATCTGAGACGTTTAATCCGACTCCTGGAATACTTACACCCATACTAGCGCCCTCTGTACCATAACCGTACCTAACAATTCCTCCATAACCAACAATACCTCCCCATGATTTGTACCCTCCCCAAGTGGTGCTCATTCCTAGAGTTATACCATTTGGCAAGGTGCCACCAATTGAAAAACTATACGTATTTACGACACCTCCAACATCATAAAATAATTCATTTACTTCAGTTTTACCCCAGTCATCTGGCAACCCACTCACTGAACGCGTAATTGCTCCTGGATTTAAATTCCAACCCAATCCAACCCATGATGCTTCTTGATCCATTGCGATACCAGCATGATATGATAACGCTAAAGGATATCCTCCTTCAGGACTAGGTACGTTCATAACAGGTAAAACATAACTCAT
Source organism: Flavobacteriaceae bacterium (assembly GCA_013214625.1). Classification (GTDB taxonomy): domain Bacteria; phylum Bacteroidota; class Bacteroidia; order Flavobacteriales; family Flavobacteriaceae. The sequence goes on along the minus strand of JABSPO010000041.1, from coordinate 2,816 downwards.
ATCACCAGTAACTAAGTTAACCATATCAGTTGAATCAACAGACTCAAAACTAACAGCTTCCGGAGCTACAGGCCCATTGTTATTTGCTAATAATTGATTACAGGGTATTAGTGTCGTTATAAAGTTTAGCACAAAAAAAAGGGCTATTACTCTATGAGATTTTTTTGAAGTTTTCATTCTAGGTTAGTTTTTAAATAATAATTTGGGCTGATTTTTAATAATTTTCGTCGGTATTTTAAATTTTACGTTTTTTATTTGAAAACCAAAATCTTGAATAGATACGTTTAAGTATTCCTCTTTTGAATGCTTTTCATTCATTTCATAAACAAATAGAATACTAGTGTTAGTAGTCATACCATACATTCGAGGATAAACATAGTCCTTTAACACTAAAGTGTCTTTAGATTGCGTATATACATGTACTTTTTCGCTCATTCCAAAAGCCAATTGATTTACCATTGCTCCAAATTCATTTTTGTTACTTGGTATAACGCTTAATAACTCTTTATTGTTTTTCGACATTGATAAGGTAAAATACAAGTGCTTATTATACTTTTCACGTAAGAGTTTTACCAAAGAATCAGATGTCTTTTCTCCTAACTCTTGAGCTACTAATGCATCGGTAGGCTTGTATAGCAGTGAAAAATCAATATTATTTACATTTTTTGACTGCTTGTATCCATTATCAGGATCATTAAGATACTCCCATAGTTCGTCTTCTGAGTCAAATGTTTTTTGTTTAGAACAAGAAACGAAGCACAAAGAAATGAGTAGTAAAAATATTGGCACCTTTGCAAGCATGATTGTCTTTTGGTTTTTCATTAATACTTATGCGTGTAATAGTTTTCTCTTTTTTTAATAGCTGCACTTCGACTGGCTACCATTTACGGATTTATATTTTTATCGTCAGTTTATCCCGATAGCTATCGGGAATATCGAGAACTAGTACTTCTCGATACCCCAATCAAGTTTAAGGCAGGCTAAAATTACTTTCCATTGCATTCCAAATAATTTCACTCGAAGTGACGTAACACCGTTATTATCGCCGCTAAACAAAATTTTGCACAATGCCTCAGTATGACATGGAATCAAAGCAACTAGCAATAAAATTACTACTATCGAATGAGGACTCGTTTTATTTTCCTTCGAATTCAGCGTTTAATCCTTCTAAAATTACTGAAGTTAAATCACTCGCATCACTCGCATACATGATATTACCACTACCACTTGCTCCGAAAATGATATCATACCCATTTTTTTTACCATAATCCTTCACATAATCATTAATGTCATTAATAACCGTTTGTGTTACTTTCTGATCTTCTTGTTGAATTTGCTTTTGAATAGCTTGTTGGTAGTTATTTAACTGCTGTTGCTTGTTTGATAGTAATTGTTGCTTTAAATCCAACTCTTTTTTGGTCATTGAAGAACGTTCTTTTTCATAATCCTTCAATTCCTTTTGCCAATCAGTAAGTAAGCTATCAACATTTGCTTTTAGTGTATTGGCTTTTACTTCAAATTGTTTTTTCACAATAGCAGTTCGCTTATAACCATCCATCAGTTTGTTTACATCCACATAAACTTGTGCTGAATTTGTTTTAAAATAAAAAAAAGAGGCTAATGATATTATTAATGCAATAATTGCTAAAGGGAATGCTAATTTATTCATGATGTTTTTTTTATAAATTGGAGTAGGAGTACGTTATTTTTTAACCGGTATTATTGTATCCATTTTTGTTTGTAGTGCAGCTACTAATTTGCTTAGCTTTTTGAAGTCTTCCTTTTCAGATTCTAAGTGTGCTATTTTAGCATTTGCCGCATTTATTTTTTCTTCTTGTGCTAAGGTATACAAGGTTAATTCTTCTATTTTTTGCAATAATTTAGCATTCATTTCTCCCAAGAAAATTCCATTTTTGGCTACCTCTTTAGCAGAAGGAATGTCCTTTAAATGTCCTTTTTCTTGTATGTGTTGTGCCACTTCTTTTAAAGTAGGTAATCTGTAGTCTTTTTCGAATACAAAGTCTGACCAACCAACTAAATCTACTTTTACTTCTTTTGTATGAATGTTACCATTAACAGCTAATTTATAAGCGCCAGGATTTGTTGTGCCGATACCTACATTACCATCAGTATTAATTTTCATTGCATTAAGCACACCATCTTTATTATTTACTGCAAAATTAATATATTGTCCAGAATTAAATAATAAGCCACCTCCCCAGCCAGCATCAATATGTCCCATATACAAATTTTCTCCGGAAGCTGAATTATTAAAAATAATTCTTCTTTCCTGACCATTTACTTCTTTTGCAGAAATACCATGATTTTGCTTTATAGCAATATTACCAAAAGAATTTTCATAGCTAACATCCTTAACATCAGTAGCATTCCCTATAGCTTCATCAGCAACAGTCCAGCCATTAAAATAATCATCATCTTGAGCAGAACTCCAAGGAGCAAAAGCTGATACTCCAAAACGCACATAATAACCTGGTTCTGGAATTATAATCACTATTTTTCCATTTTCTACCCCTAACTTTACATCTGGAGTCCAGTCTCCTGAAGATGAGATTTTTGGCCCAACAAAATTTTCAGGAGTTCCATAAACATAAAAGACTAGATTTAAACCTATAGGACTATCATTTCCGTAATGATACCCGTGAATATCAATGTTATACATTCCAACAGCCGAAACAAAAGGAATATTAGTATAAAAGTATGGCGAAACAAGCCTCTATTGAGCAAGATGGAACAATAATCGAAGCATTGTCTAACGCAATGTTTCGTGCAGAGTTGGAAAACGGACATGTGATTAC
>JABSPO010000040.1 GCA_013214625.1 Flavobacteriaceae bacterium | reverse complement strand
AAGGTAATCTGCAACACATTTAGCAAACAACCCTCCAAGTGCTCCATCAACAACTCTATGGTCATATGAATGAGATAAGAACATTTTCATTCTAATACCTATGAAATCTCCATCAGGTGTTTCAATAACAGCAGGTGTTTTTCTAATTGCCCCTAATGCTAAAATCCCTACTTGAGGTAATGGTATAATTGGAGTCCCCATAATACTTCCGAAATTACCTACATTAGTTACTGTATAGGTACCTCCTTGTATATCATCTGGGCTTAATTTCCCTGTTCTAGCTTTATTTGCTAGACCGTTTACAGCTTTTGCCATACCCACAAGGTTTAATTGATCCGCATTTTTAATAACTGGTACAATTAAGTTTCCATCAGGCAAAGCAGCTGCCATTCCCAAATTAATACTCTTACGTTCTATGATGTTATCACCATCAACAGAAACGTTCATCCCTGGATATTTCTTCAAAGCATGCGCTACTGCTTCCATAAATATTGGAGTAAAGGTTAATTTCTCTCCTTCTCTTTTCAAGAACGCATCTTTTATTTTTAATCTCCAATTCCATATGTTAGTTACATCACATTCTACAAATGACTGCACATGTGCTGCCGTTTGCAAAGAATTTGTCATGTGACCAGAGATCAGCTTACGCATTCTAGTCATTGCAACTACCTCATCACCCTCCTGTAAAGTAATTTTAGTTTTGATTGGAGCTTTTGGCGCTGCAGTTTTTACTGGAGTAGAAGCTTTTAGTGTACTTACAACCGCTACTGCCTGATTACCTCTATTTTTAAGATATAATAACATATCGTTTTTAGTAACCCTACCTTCTTTTCCTGAACCTTCTATTGCTTCTAATTCAGCTAATGACACTCCTTCTTCCTTAGCCATATTTTTCACTAAAGGAGAATAAAATTTATCCGAATCAGAGAAGTCAGCTACTGCCGCAACAGAATCTTTAGCTTCTACTATTGTTTTTTCTATTTCTGCAACTGCTGCTGGTGTAGTATCTTCTTTTGGGGCTTCAGTAACAACACTACCTTTCCCTTCTGTTTCTATAATTGCTATTGTTTGCCCTACAGCAACAACATCATCAACATTAAAAAGAATTTCTGCAATAACACCATCTACTTCAGATGGAACTTCAGAATCTACTTTATCAGTTGCTATTTCTAAAACTGGCTCATCCATATCAATGGTATCCCCAACTTCTTTTAACCAAGATGTAATGGTTGCTTCTGCAACACTTTCTCCCATTTTCGGAAGTTTTAATTCAAACTTTGCCATATTCTTAAAATATAAGTGAATTTCTAATTTCAGTCTGCGAATTTAATAAATAAAAACAGAAAAAGTTAGGATTTAAGCAACTAAAATCAGCTTACAAAAACTACCTCTCCTCTACTCTTTGAACTCTTGCTACCAATAGTAAAATTCGTGTTTTTAATATGTATATTACAATAACACTCTTGTTTTTCAAACAATTGAATAATTTCTTTAAAAGATAATTCTGCTGTTTCAAGTGTCAATTCAGGTCGTTCTTCTAATTTATCTTCTCTTAAAACTGATTTAAAAATAGGAATGATCCTCACCCCTAAACCAACAGCTATATCAAACAGAAGGTTAGACTTAAAATACTTCTTGTAAAATAATTGCATTGCTCCATAAAATCGCTTTGCATACACTTCATCCTTTAAGGTACTTTCTCCTTTATAATGTATCACTGTAGTTTGACCATAATAGTAATTATCATAACCTGTGTTTAGAACACTGTATGATAAATCTATGTCCTCTCCATACATAAAATAGCGTTCATCAAACCCGCCTACCTCTTCATACAGGTTTCTTTTAAGCAACATAAAAGCTCCTACAAACACTGATGCCTTGCCAATTTCATTTACTTTAACATTTGAAACATAATAATCCTTTGACAACCCTATCAGTTTTTTGATTGCCACCATTCGAGTTGGAACGTTTCGCTTGCTTTCCGGAAGGAACTTTCCTGCTCCGTCAATTAGCTTACAGCTCACAATTCCAATTTTATTTTTTGAATCTGAAAAATCAAGTAGCTGAGTAAAGCTATCTTCTGCAACCACTGTATCAGGATTCAAAACACATACGTACGCTCCTTTAGCTATTGCAACCCCTTGATTGTTTGCTTTTGAAAAACCTACATTCTCTTTATTTTCTATCAAACGAATATTAGGAAACAGTTGCTTTACCATTTTGCAGCTTTCGTCAGAAGAATTATTATCAACAATAATAATTTCAGCATCAATTGAAGTAACTGCGGCTGCTACACTTTTCAGACATAACTCCAAAAAGTAGCGTACATTATAATTTACTATTACTACTGATAACTTCATTAAAACAGTTCAATTTTCGTATAAATATACTAGAAAAAATAAACACTCATATCAAACAAAAACATTTCCTCAAAAAAATAATTGATTTCGTCTATTTTGTTAAAATAACATAAAAAAATGTAACATTTTTGTTATAAAGGAGTCAAATACATTAAATCAAATTTCTCGGTGGAAGCACACGAGATATGAATTAACAATAACAATTCTTGTTCGAGGCTATCCCGATAGCTATCGGGACAGGGAATTAAACCCATTGGTGGAATTAAAAAAATATAAAATGAGAAAAATCAGTCTTGCTATCTTGTCACTATCTTTTTTAGTGGCTTGTAAAACACAGAAAACAGCTACTGGAGTAGCAATTAAAACAGTTGCAATCACTACTGTTGACATCGACTTAAACAATGTAATTGATGATAAAGTTAGCGTAGAAATGACGCCAATTGGTTTCACAACAGCAACTGCTACATTTTACATTCCTAAAACGGTCCCCGGAACATATTCTACTGACAATTACGGAAAATATATTGAAAACCTAAAAGCATTAGATGCTAACGGAAATGAATTAACCGTGACACATCCCGATGACAATTCATGGGTAATTGATAACGCTAAATCTATTGCTAAAATAACTTACTTAGTAAACGATACTTATGATATCGAAGGAACTCATGATGTATTTTCTCCTGCTGGAACAAATATTTTAAAAGGAAAAAACTTCATGCTTAACCTACACGGATTTGTTGGTTATTTTAAAGAGCACCAGCAATTACCTTACACAATAAACATTGCCCACCCGAGTGATCTTATTGGAAATACCGCCTTAACAGATTCTAATATAGCTGCGGATAATGATACATTCATTACTAAAAGGTATTTTGAAGTTACCGACAATCCAATAATGTACGCTCCAGAAAACAACGCGACATTTAAAATTGGAAATATGGAAATTCTTTTAAGCGTTTACTCTCCAAGCAATACTTTAAAAGCATCTGACTTAAAAGATGAAATGGAAAAAATGATGCTTGCTCAAAAAGCCTTTTTAGGAGATGTTGATGTGACTAAAAAATACTGTATTTTATTATACATGTCAAGCATGCAGAATGATGCCAACGGATTTGGAGCTTTAGAACATCATTCATCTACAACAGTAGTATTCCCTGAAATGATGCCAGCACAAGCGTTAGCAAAATCAATGAAAGATGTTGTTTCTCATGAGTTTTTTCATATTTTAACACCTTTAAGTGTACATTCTGAAGAGGTTCATAATTTTGACTACAATGACCCAAAAATGTCTGAGCACTTATGGATGTATGAAGGTGTAACTGAGTATTTCGCTAACTTATTTCAAATAAACCAAGACTTGGTTGATGAGCATGAATTTTACAAACGTATTTTAGGTAAAGTAAACGGATCTAAAGGATTTAACGATAGTATGTCATTCACTAAAATGAGTAAAAATATATTAGAGGAACCATACAAAGGAAACTACATTAATGTATATGAAAAAGGAGCATTAATTGGTATGTGTATTGATTTAATTATCAGAGAAAAAAGTAATGGCGAACATGGTATTCTAGACATGATGAAAGATTTATCAGCTAAGTACGGTGTAGACAAACCTTTTATTGACGCTGTATTATTTGATGACATTACTGCATTAACATACCCTGAAGTTAGAACGTTTATCGATACTCACGTTGTTGGTAACACTCCTATTAACTATACTAATTTCTTTAATAAACTAGGATTAAGCATGCAGAGTAAAGAAGCTAAAACTGGTTATTTACTTAAAGATATGCAAACACCATATATTTCTGCAGATCAGAAAACGAAAGAAGTGTTTTTCTTAGAAGACACTAATTCATTTTTAACTACACTAGGCGTAAAACCAAATGACAGACTAGTTTCTATTAACGGTACTGACTACAACCTTAAAAATATTCAAGCTTTAGTTGGTGCATCTTTTGGATGGACTCCAGGAGACGACATTAAAATGGTTATCAAAAGAGAAGGTCAAGAAATTACTTTGGAAGGAAAAGTTATTGAGCCAATGGGTAAAACCTACACTTTAGTTCCAGACGACTTACCAGCAACTGACAAGCGTGTTGTATTAAGAAACGCTTGGATGAAAGGATAAATTTTGATTTAACTAATATTAAAACAGCGATTGAAAACACAGTTTTTCAATCGCTGTTTCGTTTTACTTCAAATCGATTTCCTAAAATCCTCTTAAAAACAACTACATACTAAGTTTTTTAGCTATTTTTGGGACATAAAATAATTGAACTTGAAATTAAATCTTTCTACATACATACTCCTATTCTTTTGCATTAACTGCATGCTATCTTTCTCTCAAGAAAAAAAGAAAATTAGAGTAACAGCTCCTTATTACGATGTAAATGAAGCAGAATACCCTGGCGCAACTATTTTAACAAGAAATAGTAAAAAACAAATTTATATTGAACATGATGGTATTGAAATGTGGTGCGACAAAGCATATCATTACAAAAAAGAAGATTCTATTTCCGCTTTTGGAAAGGTTATTATCAAACAAGGGGATACTATTACGTTAACAAGTAAAGTAGCCAATTATAGTGGTAAAACACAATTAGCCTTTACTGCCGGAGATGTTGTACTAACTGAACCTAAATCAACTCTTCACACAGATACCTTATATTTTGACAAATTAAAACAACAAGCTTATTACAAAACTGGAGGCGTAGTGCATCATGAAGATAATGTTATCAATAGCTCCATAGGCAGGTACTTTATGAAAAGTCAGAAATATCAATTCATTGGTGATGTAGATATTAAAAACCCTGAATACACACTAAACTCTAGTCAATTAGATTTTTATTCAAACTCCGGTATTGCATATATGTATGGGAAATCAGTTATAAAACACCAAGGAACAACTATACATTGCGAACGTGGTTATTATGATACGAATGCTGATTTGGGCTATTTTGTAAAAAACTCGAAAATATTCTACAATAATAGAATTTTTGAAGGAGACAGTATGTACTTCAACCAAAAGAAACATTTTGCATCAGCAACCAATAACATTAAAGTAACTGACACCCTAAATCACAGTATTATTACGGGGCATTATGCCGAAATTTTCAAAGAAAAAGACTCCGTATTTATAACCAAAAGAGCACTGGTGAAATCATTACAACAAAATGATTCTATCTATATTCACGCGGATACGTTAATGATTACCGGAAAACCCGAAAACAGAATTATCAGAGCTTTTAAAAACGCTAAGTTCTATAAGTTAGACATGAACGGAAAATGTGATTCTATTTATATCAACCAAAAAACCGGAGTTACAAAGTTAATCAGAAGACCCGTGATTTGGTCAGGTGATAATCAAATAACAGGTGATACAATTCAGTTATTAAACAATATTAAAACAAACAAACTAGATTCCTTAAAAGTGTTTTATAATACATTCCTAGTCAATAAAGATTCTATTAGCGGATACAACCAGTGTAAAGGGAAAGAATTGATTGGTTTGTTTAATGATGATAACAAACTATATAACATCGATATTAATAAAAATGCCGAATACATTTTTTATGCAAGACAGGAAAACGGGGAACTTATTGGTATTGACAAACGAATTAGTGGGAGTATAAATTTGAAATTAATCGATAATCAAATTGAAGAAGTTACCAACATAGGAAGTCCTGAGGGCGAGTTAACTCCAGACTCCATGTATCCTAAAAACGCTAGAGAACTAAGAAATTTTAATTGGCGAGGTGACGAACGAATACTTTCTGTAGAAGATTTATTTAAAGACGACCCTCCTTTAATACTGACTAAAATACAAGGTTTAGAAGATCGTGTTCTTGAAGATGTTAACGAAGAAGAATTACGCAGTATCTCTCCCAAGAAGAAAGTATTCAAACCAAAACTTCTTCCTAAAAAGAAACGAACTATTCCTTCAAGTATTTCAAAGAAAAAACTTCGTTCTAAAAGAAAATCGCTCAAATAACACTTCTTTATTATGATTGTTTTAAAAGAGTTTACAAATTCCGATTTTAATACTTTTATCTCATGGTGTACAAGCGAAGAAATGATAACACAATTTGCTGGTCCAATTTTTACTTACCCAGTTACTAAAAATCAACTAGATAATTATTTAAACGACAAAAGTAAAAAACCATTCAAAGTTGTCCTTACAAAAACACAAGAAACCATTGGACATTGCGAACTTAACTTTGAAGAAAAAGAAACCCCCAAATTATCAAGAGTTTTAATAGCTTCAGAAAAACATAGAGGCAAAAATATAGGAGCAAAAATTATATCGCAATTAACTACCTTAGCTTTTAAAAATAAAGAAATCACAAGCCTTCAGTTAAACGTTTTTAGTTGGAACATTTCAGCTATTAAATGTTATGAAAAAGTTGGCTTTAAAATTAATCCAAAACGAACTTCTGAAATTTTAGTAAATAATGAAAAATGGATTAAACTAAATATGATTTTAGATAGACCATTATGAAAAAAGAATTCTTTGCATATCAAGCACAAACATCCCCTCACCCATTAGCACTTGAGGTATCTCACGCTAAAGGAAGTTATATTTATGACACCTCAGGAAAACAATATTTAGACTTCGTAGCTGGAGTGTCCGCTTGTACACTCGGGCATCAACCCCAAAGAGTGGTTGAAGCCATTAAAAATCAAGTAGACAAATATTTACATGTAATGGTTTATGGTGAATATATACAGGAACCAGCTGTTAAACTAGCTAAATTACTCGCCAATAACTTACCAAAATCATTAGAGAAAGTATATTTAGTAAACTCAGGTACAGAAGCTATTGAGGGAGCTATGAAACTTACTAAACGGGCAACTGGACGTAGTGAAATCATCTCCGCTAAAAACGCATATCACGGCAACACACAAGGCTCCATGAGCTTAATGGGATGTGAAGAACGAAAACAAGCATTTAGACCATTATTGCCAGACGTGAACTTTATTGAATTTAATAATTTAAATGACCTTTCAAAAATAACGACCAAAACTGCCGCGGTTGTTTTAGAAACAATACAAGGTGGCGCAGGATTTATTGAACCGAAAAACGAATATTTACAACTTGTAAAACAACGCTGTCAAGAGGTTGGTGCATTGTTAATTTTAGACGAAATTCAAACAGGTTTCGGACGTACGGGAAAATTATTTGGTTTTGAACACTACAATTGCACTCCAGATATCCTTGTCATGGGAAAAGGAATGGGAGGCGGAATGCCTGTTGGAGCATTTTCTGCTTCAACTGAATTAATGACATTATTGCAAGACAACCCTAAATTAGGACATATAACTACGTTTGGCGGACATCCTGTCATAGCCGCTGCTGCATTAGCGACACTACAAGAAATCACCGAAACAAAGCTCATGCAAGAAGCTTTAGAGAAAGAAGCTTTAATCCGTAAATACTTAGTACATCCGCTGATAAAAGAGATCCGTGGTAAAGGACTAATGTTAGCACTACTAGTTGACTCTTCTGACATCTGTAATGAAATTATCTTAAATTGTCAAGACAACGGCTTGATTCTTTTTTGGCTATTATTCGAGCCTAAAGCTATTAGAATTACCCCTCCATTAACTATTTCTACTACTGAAATTGTAGAAGGATGCAACATTATTATTGACACTCTCAACAAAACCCAGTCCTAAATGGCTTAATTATTGTAACTTAATATATAACAAACCCAAATTACTAATTTAAAACACTTCCTTTTAACACAAGAGGAGATCTCTTTTTTCAAAGAGATTGATTTGTTAATTAAGTTGTGAATAAGTACTGCGACTAATAAGTTATAGCAACCATACTTTATGCTAAATTTATAATATCAACAAATAGTTAGTAGTAACCAAAATGAAGATGCTATGCAATTAAGCCATGATGACGAATACAACTTCTCCATTACTAAGTTTGAAAAAATGCTGAAGACCAATAATGTTTTCTTTTTTGATTCTGTAGAATTTGAAAACATCATTCAGCACTATTTAGAAATTGGTAAAGTTGCCCTTGCTAAAAAAGCAATAAAAATTGGTTTGGAACAACACCCTTCATCAATTATACTAACTCTTTTTAAAGTTGAACTTTACATTTTTGAAGACAAACTTGATCTAGCTGAGAGGCATCTAGATAAATTGTTTTTAATAGATCCTAATAACGAAGAAATATTTATTCAAAAAGCCACTATCTATTCTAAAAGAGATGAACATGAAAAAGCTATTGAAGTATTAAATGTTGCCTTAAGTTTTTCTGACGAAAGAGCTGATATTTATTCCCTACTTGGTATTGAATACCTTTATTTAGAAAATTTTGAAGCTGCTAAAAATGCTTATAAAAAGTGTTTAATAGAAGACGATCAGGATTATGCTGCTTTGTACAATATTATTTATTGTTTTGACTTTTTAGAACAACCAGATGAAGCAATAGGTTTTATAAATGAATTTTTAGAGGACAATCCATACTCAGAAGTAGCTTGGCATCAGTTAGGGAAGCAATACCTACACAACGATGATTACAAAAAAGCTTTAGCAGCATTTGATTTTGCAATCATTTCTGACGATACTTTTATAGGTGCTTATTTTGAAAAAGGAAAAATTTTAGAACAGTTAAATAGATACAGTGAAGCTATTGAGAACTATTTAATTACCCTAGAATTTGATGACCCTACTTCATTTGCATATTTACGCATTGGTAACTGTTACGAGAAACTAAACAATAAGGAACTAGCAATTCAATATTACTACAAAACAGTGCATGAAGACCCTTTATTGGATAAAGGATGGGAAGCCATAACTGATTTTTATTACAAACAAAAAAACTATCAAAAAGCATTATACTACATCAATAAAGCAGTTGAAATAGACGGACAAAATATCGCTTATTGGAAACGATATGCACAAATAAACTTCCGAATGAATTTTTATGAAGAAGCTGAACGTGGATATCAGACAATAATTGAGCTAGGAAACTATGATATTGATATCTGGAACCGCAGAGCTGATATTTTATTAATACTTGGAGAAAACAATGCTGCCATTCAGAACCTACTACAAGGATTGGAATTTCATCCAGAAGACGCTGAAATTGAATTCCGATTAGCAGGATTATATTATACCCTGAATGAGATTGGAAAAGGACAATATCATTTAGTAAACGGATTAAAAAGCGATAAAGAATATGTAATTATACTTGAGGAGTTATTCCCCAATATCTTACAAAGACAGTCAGTGCAAGAAATTTTGAAAAATTACTAGCACAATAATTAATAACATTAATGTCCGGTAAAAAAAGACCGCTACGCTGTTAGCCCCCTATAGCTATTGGGACTAGAACAAATACTTGTTGGCAAACAACAAAAAAGGAGCTATTTTATAAATATAAAATAGCTCCTTTTTCATTTCAATACTTAGCCCATACTACTCATATCCTGCTTATCCAAAAGTTAAACTAGCTAAGGTAATACATACAATATTTAGAACTCAAAAGTGGATATCTAATTCCTCGCATAAAAAATTATTGCGCCCCCTTAGCTAATTGCAATTTCAACTTTTCATCACAAAAAACTGTGAATAATACGGGGTAAACAAAGTGTAAAAACTAGAGGAAGTAACATCTAAAAAATGTCTGTTTTTTTAAGATGAAAATAATCAGAAATAAACTAACTTTGTTAGAACTCTGAATCACAAACATGCAACGCAATTTATTAGATTACTTCATTATTACTTTAAAAGGAATGGCAATGGGCGCTGCTGATGCAGTTCCTGGAGTTTCCGGAGGTACTATAGCTTTTATCTCTGGAATTTATGAAGAATTAATTTCCTCAATTAGTCAAGTGAATTTTTCTTTACTTAAAACACTTAAAAACGATGGAATTAAATCCGCTTGGAAACAAGTAAACGGAAACTTCTTACTTTCCTTACTTATAGGAATTTTTATTAGCTTTATATCTTTTATGCGTTTGGCTAAATACTTATTGGAACATCATCCAATACTTATATGGTCCTTCTTTTTTGGATTAGTTTTAGCAAGTATCTTATATGTTGCCAAACAAATAAAGCAATGGAACTTTATTGCTATTTCATCTGCGTTAGCTGCTGCATTTTTTGCCTACTACATCACTACCCTCCCTTCTTTAGCAAACAATGACAGTTCGTTTTTTCTGTTCTTAGCTGCAGCAATTGCAATTTGCGCAATGATATTACCAGGGATTTCAGGAGCTTTTATATTAGTATTATTGGGAGCCTACAAAACTTTAAGTAGCGCTTTTCATGATTTCAATATTAAAAATATTTTAATCTTTGTAGCAGGAGCGGTTGTTGGTCTACTAAGTTTTAGTAAATTATTAAAATGGTTATTTAACAATCATAAAAACATAACTTTAGCTGTGTTAACAGGTTTCATTATTGGGTCCTTAAATAAGATATGGCCCTGGAAAGAAACACTTTCAACTAGAATAGACTCAAAAGGAATAGAAACCCCTGTTTTACAACAAAGTATTCTTCCTGAGAAATTCACCGAATTATATCAATTAGATGCACAAATTGGTTTTGCAATACTCTTAATGAGTGTTGGATTTTTAAGTATTATTATTTTAGAAAAAATAGGATCGAAAACAAGCGTATGAATGCAAGCAGAAACTCATTAGAATATTTCCTGCTAGTACTGAAAGGTATTGCAATGGGCGCTGCTAATAAAGTGCCTGGAGTATCTGGTGGTATTGTTGCTTTTGTAGCTGGTTTTTATGAAGAGTTTATTTACTCACTCCAACGCATAAACAAAACTGCTTTCAAATTATTCTTTAACGGTAGATTCCGTGTTTTTTTAGGATATATAAACGGACAGTTTTTAGCTGCTATCGTTTTTGGAATGCTAATTAGTTTTTTCACTGTTTCGAAACTACTTGACTTCTTACTTATTCACTACGAACTTAATGTGTGGAGCACTTTTTTCGGAATGATTCTCGGGTCAATATACTCTATAAGTAACCGATTTGAAAAATGGAACTTGCAATCAATCTCCTATTTAATTCTTGGAGCTATGATAGGTTTAGCCATTAGTTTTCTTGATCCTGCAATGGAAAATAACGCGTTATGGTTTGTTTTCCTCTGCGGTATAATTAGTGTATCGGGAATGACACTTCCTGGATTGTCTGGTTCTTTTATTCTAATAATATTAGGGAATTACGTACTGCTACTGATTGATTCCGTAAATGCATTATATGATACTTTCGAAAATATACTATCTAATGACTTTAGCTTTTTAGACGACCCTGTTCGGATGAGAATGCTTTTAGTTCTGACTGTATTCACAGTTGGATCTGTGGTTGGAATGGTTACTTTCTCCCATGTAATGAGTCGCCTATTAAACAACTATAAATTTCAGACCATCGCCGTTATAAAAGGATTCATTATTGGGTCATTAGGAGTTGTTTGGCCTTGGAAAAACACTATTTATAAAACAGATGCTACAGGCTCGTATATATTAAACTCAAGTAATAACAAAATAATAGAAACGTACAAGCGATACACTCCTGACTTCAATGAAGAAACCATAATTGCGATTGGGTTTATTTGTTTAGGTATTAGTGTACTTGTACTATTAGAATGGTATGGCCGCAAAAATGGAGAAACACAAAAAAAGTAAACAGTTCGGGTTAATAGGAAAAAACATTTCTTATTCTTTTTCACAAAAATATTTTTCTAACAAATTCATCAAGGAAGAACTGAGTAATTGTTCTTACAAAAACTTTGATCTAAAATCAATTGAAGAATTTTCTGATATTTTTAAAACCAACCCAAATATTAAAGGGTTAAATGTGACTATCCCATACAAGGAAGTTATTTTCCCGCATCTTGACAAACTTAATAGCAAGGCAAAACGTATTGGGGCAGTAAACACTATTCGTGTTACTAAAAAAGGAAAATTAAAAGGATACAATACGGATGAATACGGCTTTAGAAAATCATTAGCTCCATATTTAAAAAAACATCATAAAAAAGCACTGATTCTAGGTACAGGTGGCGCATCAAAAGCGATCGCCTTTGCTCTGAAAAAATTACACATTCAATATCAGTTTGTATCACGAGGTACAAACGGCAGCTATAACTATGATTCTTTAACTTCTGAAATAATAGCAACCCATCACTTAATTATTAATTGCACTCCATTAGGCACATTTCCTAACATCAATGATTGTCCGGATATTCCATACGAAGCAATAACCGATCAACATTTATTATTTGATTTAATTTACAACCCTGAAGAAACTGCTTTTTTAAAAAAAGGAAAGGATCAGGGAGCAACTACAGTTAATGGCTTAAGAATGCTTGAACTACAAGCAGAAAAAGCTTGGGAGATATGGAATAAGTAATACTTGAAAACTTAACTTTTAGCTGAACTCGAAATTAGAGTTCTATTTCGAAAGTTTGTTAGCCTTAAAAATTAAAAACTTAACTTCTCATACAGCTGTCAAACTGAGGCAGTGGAAAAAAAATGTCTAGCAGAGATAATGACGTCGTTACTTCGAGTGAAATTATTTGGAATGCAATGGAAAATAGTCTTGTATCGAGAAGTATTAGTTCTCTATACAATTTTCACTACGTAAAAATCACTCGAACTGAGGATAAAACCGTAAATCCGACAATGGTAACTTATCGAAGTTTTATAAAAACTAACGCTTTATGGATTTCGACAAGCTCAATCTGACAATAAACTTAGTTTTTTATTCAATTTCAGCTTTAGGTTCAAGTTCGACCTCAAATTCAGCTTCAAGTCCAAGCTCATTTCAACTTTTTTACTATCTTTCGGCTTGAACTAGTTTTAGTTAGCCTAAAAACCGGCAACTAATTAAGAACCCAACACATAAATATTGTTTATTATGTCAGAAACGGATAACCTGCAAGAAGCAGAAGGAACACAAAAAATTACTGAAGTAACTACAAATCCTGCAGTTGAAACACAACCACAACAGGATGATGCTTTACAAGCAATTGAAAATGAGAATGCAGAAGACGCAGAAGATCAAGACAATTCTAAAAGACATGAGATAGAAACTAAAGATTATCATGCAATGGACATGGATACTTTAGTTGAGGAATTTGATTCTTTAGTAAAAAACCACCCCGTACAAGCAATAAGCAAACAATTCAATCAATTAAAAGAAGAGTTTAACGCTAAGTATTCTGAATTAGTAGATACTAAAAAGGAAGAGTTTTTAGCAGAAGGCGGTAATATTATCGATTTCAGTTATTCTTCAAACACCAAAAACAAATTCAATAAAGTTTACGGTGAATACAAAACCTTACGTAACGCATACTACAACAACTTAGAGCAAGGGTTTAAAGACAATCTTGGAAAGAGAAATAAAATTATTGAAGAAATTAAAAGCTTGCTGAGTATTGAAGAAGACATCAATACAACTTACAAGCACTTTAAAGAACTGCAACAATCATGGCGTAATGCAGGTGCTATACCACGTGATAAATACAATACAGTTTGGAACACCTATCACCATCATGTAGAGCGTTTTTATGACTTTTTACATTTAAACAGAGATTTACGTGACCTTGATTTCAAACATAACTTAGAAGAGAAACAAAAAATAGCAGCAAGAGCTGAAGAGTTATCACAACATAACGATGTGATGCATGCCTTTAGAGAATTGCAAATTTTACATAAAGTTTGGAAGGAAGATATCGGACCTGTTGGAAAAGAACATAGAGAAGATATTTGGAATAAATTTAGCGCAGCTACTAAAATAATTCACAACAAGCGTCAAGTTTATTATGCTGATATTGACAAAGTATACGAGCAAAACTTACTTGTTAAAAATGAAATAATCACACAAATTATTGCTATTGACACTACGAATATTACAAACAATAAAGATTGGCAAGGTAAAATAAAAGAAATTGAAACTTTAAGAGATTTATTTTTCAAAGCAGGAAAAGTACCTAGTAAAGTAACCGAAAAAACATGGAGCAGTTTTAAACAAGCTGTTAGAGATTTTAATAAAAATAAAAATTCTTTCTATAAGAACATTAAAAAAGATCAAATAGAGAATTTGAATAAAAAATTAAAGCTAGTTGCATTAGCAGAAGCAAATAGTAAAAGTGATGATTTCGAGGCTACTACTCCATTAATGAAAAAAATTCAAGCAGACTGGAGAAAAATTGGTCATGTACCAAGAAAGGACAGTGATAAGGTTTGGAAACAATTTAAAGATGCTTGTAATCAATATTTTGACCGATTGCACGCAAAAAGAGACGAAGCTAATGCCGTTGAGTTAGAATCATTCACTGCTAAAGAAAGCTATCTTGCTACACTAACCGGCCTTATTCTGGAAGGAGATCACTCAGAAAAAATAAATACAATAAAAGGACATATTGCTCATTGGAAATCTTTAGGTTTTGTTCCTCGTAATAAAAAGAAGATAAATGATTCTTTCAATAAAGTTATTGATAGTTTATTCAATCAATTAGACATTGATAAGAACGAAGCTGAAATAATTAAGTACGCAAATAAGATTTCTGTTTTAGAAGGTGATCAAAGAGCCTTAGAAAATGAATTACTATATGTTAAGCGTAAAGTTGATGAAATCAAATCAGAAGTTAATCAGCTAGAAAACAACTTAGGATTCTTTGCTAATGCAAAACCAGACAACCCATTGGTTAAAGAAGTTTACAAAAACATTGAGCTACAAAAACAACAAATGGATACTTGGAAAAAAAAGCTACAACAAGTAAAAGCGTTGTTTGCATAAACCATTTATATTAAAATACTTTAAAAACATTTCAAATTAACATTAATTTGAAATGTTTTTTTAGCTTATAAAATAATTATACCTATTTAACTTTTAGATGACGCGTAAAACTTAAATAGTTATTATACCAATTAAAATTAAAAATGCACAATTAAATAGTCTCTTTTAAATCTATTTGTCGCTTAAAAAGATAACCGTAACTAATCCCGATAGCTATCGGGAATGCTTATATTTTTAAACTCAACTAAATCTAAAATAATTCAATTTACTTATGAGCAGCTTGAAATTTAATTGGTATTACCTCAAAACACTCCAAAATAAAATGAAAAAACTAAACATCGTATTTATGGGTACACCAGACTTTGCTGTAGCCACATTAAAAACTTTAGTTGACAACAATTATAATATAGTTGGGGTTATTACTGCTTCGGACAAACCAGCAGGCAGAGGACAGAAACTAAATCAATCAGCTGTAAAAAAATATGCTGTTGAGCAAAACTTAAATGTATTACAACCTACTAACTTAAAAGACGATGCTTTTTTAAGTGAACTGAAATCTCTAGAAGCAAATCTTCAAATAATTGTTGCATTTAGGATGCTACCAAAACAAGTATGGCAAATGCCTGAATATGGTACATTTAACTTACATGCATCTCTTCTACCACATTACCGTGGAGCTGCCCCTATAAACTGGGCATTAATTAATGGTGAAACCAAAACTGGTATCACAACCTTCTTTATTGATGAAAAAATTGACACTGGAGAAATTATCATGCAAGAAGAGCTTGACATAACTCCAAATGAAAACGCTGGTAGCTTACATGACCGTTTAATGACCGAAGGAAGCAAACTAGTTTTAAAAACAGTTAAAGCTATTGAAGAGGACACCTTAAGCACATACATTCAGCCAGAAGTTGAACACATAAGAACAGCATACAAAATACACAAACACACCTGTAAGATTGATTGGAACTTACCTATTGATATTATACATAATAAAATAAGGGGTTTAAGCCCATATCCAGCTGCTTGGTCAGAATTATGTATTGATGAAACTGTTTTAACAGTAAAAATTTATGAGGTTTCAAAAATCATTGAAGCACACACCCTTGAAACTGGATCCATTATTTCTGACAAAAACTCCGTAAGGGTTGCTGTTAAAGGAGGTTACATAGAAATACATGTTTTACAACTCCCTGGGAAGAAAAAAATGGATGTAAAATCGCTTTTAAATGGATTTTCATTTACTAAAAACGCGAAAATGCGCTAAACCCTTATTGTCATTGGGATTGCTCAAAAACAATGTTTCTTACTTGCTTTTATTAACAAACCGTTAAAGTTATTAACAAAATAACGTTTTTCCCTTGTATTTACTTGCGTGAGAGTAAAATGATTTACATATTGTAGAGGAATTCAGCTAATAACTGAGTTCACCAACATTAATAATTTAAAATATTTAAAATCAATTCTTATGAACAAAACACAATTAATCGACGCAATGGCAGCTGATTCAGGAATCACTAAAGCATCTGCAAAAAAAGCATTAGAATCTTTCTTAGGAAATGTTGAAGGATCTTTAAAGTCTGGAAATAGAGTTTCTTTAGTAGGATTTGGATCTTGGTCAGTTTCTAATAGAGCTGCAAGAGAAGGAAGAAATCCACAAACTGGAAAAACTATCCAAATTGCTGCTAAAAACGTAGTTAAATTCAAAGCTGGTTCTGATTTAGGAAAAGCTGTAAACTAATTATATAATTAGTTATACTTATAAGAAAGCCCTTCTTTATGAAGGGCTTTCTTATTATTAATAAACATTTATTAACAACAAATTATGTTGTTTGCTTTTTTTTTCATAGCTTTAATTAACAAATTATGGGGGATATGACAAGTCTAGATTTAAAAAAAGGACATCTTTTAATTGCAGAGCCTTCTATTACAGGAGATCTCTCTTTTAATAGATCGGTTATTTTATTAGCAGAACATACCAATTCAGGCTCTATTGGGTTTATACTTAATAAACCACTTGATTTTTCGTTGAAAGATTTATTACCTGAATTGACTCAAGATTTTATTGTTTACAATGGCGGACCTGTTGAGCAAGACAATCTCTATTTTATTCATAAAGTACCTCACTTGATACCAGATAGTGTTGAAATATCTGAAGGCATATATTGGGCTGGAAATTTTGATACAGTTTGCAGACTAATCAATGATGGGGAAATTTCAGAAAAAGACATTCGTTTCTTTTTAGGGTATTCTGGCTGGGACACCAATCAGTTATTTGATGAATTAAGCCACAATTCATGGGTTGTTGTAAAAAACAAGTACAACAGCTCCATTATTGAAAAAAAGTACAACTCAAGCTTCTGGAAGGAGAAAATGATTGAATTAGGTGGTAACTATATTATCTGGTCCAACGCACCTGAAAACCCCGCACTTAACTAAAATTAGTTTTCTAATTTTCAACCATAGGAATACTAATTACTTATTCATTAGCTGCATTCCTGCACTCAACTTATTAATTTCAGTTACTAATACTGAAGCAACAGTAGTGTCATAACTTTTCTTTCTGTATTTAGTAATTGATGTTACTCCTTTAATTACATTGGTTATGAACAACTCATCTGCTTTTTGCAACTCAAAAGGTGATATTGAAGCTTCTTCTATGGTGTAATTTTCTAACTTACCAATAACTTCAATTAATTGCTTTCTCATAATTCCTTTTATACAACCATCTTCTAAAGGTGGTGTTTTAATTACATTTTCTTTTACCAAAAACAAATTTCCGTTAATAGCCTCAATAACTTGTTTGTTACTATTTAATAATAAACAGTTCTCCAATTCATTTTCTTTTGCGAAAATCCCAGCAATAACATTTAAAACTCTATTGGTCGTTTTTAAAGTAGATAATAATTGCGGCGTGACATAATGATCCTTAAACAAATCAACTTCACACAATTCACTATTTAACTTATAGGTAGCGCCATCTTGAAGTGATTTTACTTCAATAAAGTAACTAATATCATTATGCTCTGGCGTATACAACCCAGGAGCATCACGAAACACAGTCATTCTAACTCTTACAGGAGTATTTAATAAATTATTAACTTCTATTAGATTAATTATTTGAGCTTCTAAAAACTCCATGGTAAATTCCATTGGTATTTCCATTCTCACAATTCGCATGGATGCCATTAGTCTAAAATAATGATCTTCCCAAAACAAAATAGTATTATTAACTACCTTAATTGTTTCAAAAACAGCATCACCATATTTAAATGCTCTATTGCTAGAAAATATATGTTCTTGAGATTCTATATTACCGTTAAAATTAATCATAAAAAAAGCCCTAATAAAATTAGGGCTAATATACAGTAATAATAAAACTTCTTATACAGAACCAAGTACCTTTTTAAGTTCTCCTATTTGATTTTCCCAAAGCATTTTATTTTCGTCCATATCATCTTCATCAGAAAAATCCGTTACCATTAAGGAAACATCTTTTGTAATTTCATCAACTTGGATTCTAATTTCAAAATAATAATCTTCACCTTCATCTTCTAACCACTGAAAACGCACTTTGTCTACAGCTTTTTTTGATAGTAATTTTGCTTGTTCCTCACTATCATCCCAAATAAAGGTATATAATTCTCCTCTAGAATTTACATCATCAGCATACCACTCTGACAAGCCTGAAGGCGTTGACAAGTATTGGTGCAACAATTTAGGTGATGCGTGAATAGGGAATTCTAATTCAAATTTCTCTTTCATAATTAATTATCAATATTTTTTACAATATAAATATTTATTACAGATTTCAAAAAAGAATTGACAAGTATTTTTTTATATATATTTTACACTTATTACTTGTAGTATCTAATATTGTTTTTATATTTGCACACCGTTAGCAAAATGGCGTGGTAGCTCAGTTGGTTAGAGCGCCTGATTCATACTCAGGAGGTCTGCAGTTCGAATCTGCATCACGCTACAAAAAAAGCCTTTCAAATATATTTGAAAGGCTTTTTAGTTTTTATTATCTAAATATTTTTCTAAATCAGAATCAACACCCACCCATTCCACCAATTTTAAACTCAAATTGTTGTGGTACACTTTTACCTTTAGCGTTTTTTGCAGGCTTCCATTTTGGCATATTAACCAATAAATCAACCAGTAAGGCATCAATTTCGGTATTTCCTGTTGTTTTCATTAACTTAACATTATCAGCTTTTCCGTTTTTACCAATCGTGAATTTTATAACTGACGACTGCACTTGCACATTACTTATCATGGCTATTTTATCAATACTATTATTCTTTAAATAAGTGATTATTTTTTCATAGCCACCTATATACTCAGCCTCAACTTCCGGTATCACCGTTAATGAAACATTCATTTCACTTTCTTCTAGCGCATGTGTTATTGCATTTTTTATATTGTACTTAACTTTTACTACAATTTCAGTATCTAGATCAATATTTGCGAATAACTTCTTTTGAGTATTACTTAATATATTATTATCACTGAATAAATTCGCTTCAAAACTATTACGCTTACTACTAATTTCAACAGAAATATAAGCTGATATCCAATTAGTAGGATACCCATCTATAAAATCACTAAGCACCTGCGCTTTTTGCAATTTTTCTTTTGAGACTGATCGTAAATACGCCCCTCCTACAGCGTAAAACAAGTCTGCTTTTTGAACATTTTTCTTCACTTTAAATGAATCTATCTTGATTGCTAAAACACCAACTTTAATTCTATTTTTTTTATATCCAAACCCAAAAGAAGCAACCCCAACAGTCACGATTAAAAGACTAAAAATTATTAATTTATTTTTCATAATTCAGTTATTTACAATGTTATACACACAAAATTAAAGCAAAATTAAATTAGTATTGAAAATGAAATGTAAAAAATTGTTAATGAAATGTAAATTCCACAAAACCGACTCCTATTTAACTTAACTTTGTTAATATGTCTCCAAGAACCATTCGTTACATATTAATACTCATGCTAATAACTATTAGCGGACTATTCATAACCCAAATATATTGGTTTAAAAAATCGTTCACATTACACGAAAGACAATTTGACGAGAGAATAAACATTGTCCTCAGAAACGTAGCGCATAATTTATTAATTTCAAACAAAGACTCAAGTTCTAGAATCCCTCCAATTTCTAAAGTAGCATCAAATGAATTTTATGTAAATACCAACTCCTATTTTAAACTCACTGATTTAGATAGCTTACTAAAACACGAATTCCGCAAAAGGAACATCAATATAAACTACGATTACACTATTGTAAAAAGTGATAATTTTGATATTCTACTAGGAAATACAGTATCGGACAACTACTCCCCTAACCAATCAACAGCAACTGAAATAGCTTGTAAAACAAGAGCTGACAATAAAGAAAACCGGGATTTTAAAATCCGTATAAACAACAAAACTACACACCTTATAAACGCCATGGGAATATGGATGTACTCTTCATTAAGCTTACTGTTTATTCTTGCTGTTTTTACCTTTATAATGATTTCAATTATTAAAGGAAAAAGATTGTCTGAGTTAAAAAAGGACTTTGTCAACAACATGACTCATGAACTAAAAACCCCAATCACTAATATCTCCGTTGCCTCTGACGCTATTAGAAATAAAAGCATTCAAATGGATGCGGACAAACTAAATAAATATGCAAACATCATCTACAATGAAAATGTTAGGTTGCATAATTTAGTAGATAAAGTATTACAAATTTCAGCAATTGAAAAAAATGACGAATCCCTTACTTTTGAAGAAATAGATCTTCATGAAATCATTAAAAAAGTATTAGTTAACTTTGAACCATTACTACTACAGAAAAACGGACACATAACCCCTACATTAAACGCCAACAACTTTATTCTTTATGCAGATAAAACTCATTTGTCAAATGTGATATACAACTTAGTAGAAAACGCTATAAAATATTCTGATAAAAACCCTGAAATATCAATCAACACTAACAATACTGCTAACGGGATTAACATTGCTATTAGTGATAAAGGAATTGGAATAAAAAAAGAAGATCAACAACGCATATTCGATAAATTTTTTCGCGCCGAAACAGGTAATTTACACAATACTAAAGGATACGGAATTGGACTTAGTTATGTAAAACTTATAGTAGAAAAACACCACGGAAAACTTACTTTTAAAAGTAAATTAAAAAAAGGGAGTACTTTTAACATATACCTACCATTTAAATAATGAGCGCTAAAAAACACATACTACTTGTTGAAGATGACGAAAGCATGGGCTTTTTACTAAAAGATAGCCTGGAAAGCTACAACTATAGAGTAACTCATTATCCTGACGGAAAATCAGCTTTAAATGAATTCTTCAAACAAACTTTTGACCTATGTTTACTAGATGTTATGATGCCCAATATGGATGGTTTCACGCTAGCTTCTGAAATCAGAAAGCACGATTTAGACACCCCTATTATATTCCTAACCGCTAAAGCCATGAGAGAAGATCGCATAAAAGGGTTGAAAATTGGGGCGGATGATTATGTAACAAAACCATTTAGCATTGAAGAATTAACACTACGCATTAAAGCCGTATTAAAAAGAGGAAAAGTTCTACAAACCACAAACAAACTTATTTCATTTTCAATATACACATTGGATCTTGTTAATTTAATTTTGAATACCGAAAACCAACAAATTCAATTGACACAAAAAGAAGCGGACATATTAGCACTATTTGCATCAAACAAGAATACCCTATTAAAAAGAGAATACATTTTAAAATCGATATGGGAAGATGATAGTTATTTTATTGGCAGAAGCTTAGATGTTTTTATCTCTAAACTGCGTAAGCATTTTAAAACCGACACCAACATTAACATTACAAACATTCATGGAACTGGGTATAAATTTGAAGCTCCAGAAGAATAAGACTATTAAGTAAAAAAGTCATTTCGAAACGAAGCACAGCGGAGTGAGAAATCGTATTATTTTATAGCCTATTGCCAGAAATATTGTAGTTAAGTTTCTTGTGTGATTTCTCCTAAGGTCGAAATGACTAAAAAACTTGTTTGCTTAAAAACTTTTACTTTAAATTTAAAGCTGACTTCTTTTAAATGTCTCCTGTAACACCTATGCATAAGCTAGTTATGTATTTATTCGATATGATCGAAAACAAAATAGTTATCAAACATTTTACTCTTCTATCAAACAATATGAATAATAGTTTTTTAAGAGTATATTTTACACATAAACTGTCACAAAAATAAAGTTTACAAAAAAAAACTATTCTAATCTACTTGTTTTTTTTAACATGATGATTTTAAGTCTTGTAACTAATTCGTTGTTTTGGGATAAGCAATAAAAAAATCCTTTCAAAAATATATTTCGAAAGGATTTTTAAATATCTATTTAAAAGAAATTAGAATAACTTTATCAATTCCTCTAAATCCATTTTTTCTTGCGTACCGTCATTCATATTCTTAACTGTGAATACATTGTTACCCATTTCTTCAGAGCCTACTAAAATCACGAATGGAAACTTACGCTTGTTCGCATAATTCATTTGTTTTTTCATTTGCTTATTGTTGTTTACAGATGAAGGATACATTTCAGCAGCAACTCCATTTGCGCGCAATTGTTTTATTGCATTCATACAATACAACGCCTCTTTATCCCCAAAATTGATAAACAGAATATTTTCAGTTCCTTGTACAGTTTCCGGAAATAAATTTAATTCTTCTAGAACCAGGTAAATTCTATCCAAACCAAATGATATTCCAACTCCACTTACATTCTTTAACCCGAATATACCAGTTAAGTCATCATACCTTCCTCCACCACCAATAGAACCCATTTGTACTCCTTCTGGCGCAGACACTTCAAATATTGCTCCTGTATAATAATTCAAACCACGCGCTAGCGTTACATCTAAATCCAATACAGCAGTTGACAAGCCTAACGATTCAATTGCATTACCAACAAACAATAACTCCTCTACTCCTTTCATTCCTGTCTCAGAAGCAGCTAATAGTGATTTTAATTGTTCTATTTTCTCAACAAAACTTCCAGTAAAACCAAACAAAGGCTGTACTTTTTCAATAGCAGCTTCAGAAATTCCTTTTTCAAGCATTTCTTTCTTTACACCATCTTCACCAACCTTATCTAACTTATCTAAAGCAACTGTAAAATCGATTAATTTATCCGAAGCACCAATCACCTCAGCAATTCCGCTTAAAATTTTACGATTGTTAATTTTTATCGTTATTCCACTTAAACCTAAAGCTGTGAATACTGCATCATACAACTGTACAAACTCCACTTCTTGCCAAAGTGAATCCGAACCAACAACATCAGCATCGCACTGGAAAAACTCTCTAAACCTCCCTTTTTGAGGTCTATCAGCTCTCCAAACTGGTTGTATTTGATATCGTTTAAACGGGAATTCTATTTCATTTTGATGCTGTACCACATAACGCGCAAAAGGTACCGTTAAATCATATCGTAATGCTTTTTCAGATATACGAGGAGTAAGCTTCTGACTATTTTTATCAGCAAGTAAATTTTCATCTACTTTTTTTAAATAGTCGCCAGAATTTAATATTTTAAATATTAACCGATCTCCTTCTTCACCATACTTCCCCATTAAAGTATCTGAATTCTCAAAACTTGGCGTTTCAATAGGTTGAAATCCGAATTTTTTAAACTGATCCTTAATCGTATCAAAAATATAATTACGTTTTACAACTTGCTCAGGAGTAAAATCGCGTGTTCCTTTTGGTAAACTTGGTTTTTGTGCCATTATTTAATATATAATATCTGCTCTTATATTTATTGCTACAAAATTAAGAACCTATTTTTATTATTTTATTTATTCGCTTAGAAATTGAAAAGTTTAACTCGCAATATCCTTAAATAATCATGATGGACAATTCTAATGTGATTTCTCCTATTATCGAAACGACCAATCAATAAGGTT
This sequence comes from Flavobacteriaceae bacterium, assembly GCA_013214625.1. GTDB lineage: Bacteria > Bacteroidota > Bacteroidia > Flavobacteriales > Flavobacteriaceae. The sequence goes on along the minus strand of JABSPO010000040.1, from coordinate 4,125 downwards.
AATTCCAAACTACTTTTTCCTGCTAGTAAATTCTATTCTCGATACAAATTTTAAAACTAAAAATATTTAAAATTCACTTGAATTGACAAAATCTATTCTCGATACTTTTCTTCTTTCAGTCGAAAAACTCGAATTGACGATTTTATCATCACAACCACTAGTAAAAATTTTCGTCAACCACTCGAATTGAAGTATTCACCACAAGTGAAAAAAGAATTATTTTTATTTCTTTACTAATTTATTAAAATAAACAAATAAATCACCTTTTGAAATTACAGCTCCTTGCTGTATTAAAGTAAACTTATCAGCATTTCTATCATCTGAATACTCTTTTTTAGCTTGTAAAAACTCAACCTCATCATTCATTAAGTTTTCGCGTAACCAAGCAAACCCCTCTTTTGTAGTAAGGTCTACTTCATTTTTTAACTGCACAGCAATAACCTGCATATCATCATCTGTTAAGTGGAATAAATGCATTTGTTGTGGCGAGGTATGCTCCAAATAATCCACTTGACTTAGCACGCCTTCCCATACTAAATCGGAAAACACATCTAACTCTTGTTCAGCTACATCAGGGGTTTCTTTTTTAATACCCTCCCATTCAGTAGCGGTAATTGTTTGCGAAGCTAAAAAGTTTATAAACTCTTTATGCATTTCGTTTAACTGCTCTTTACTCAGTCGTTGATATTTCATTTTATTAATATCTTTTATATTTGAATCCTTTTTTACATAAATTATATACAAACTGTATTTAAGTAACACCACTTAAAACTACAAAGCACTGATTTTCATTAAAACTTCGACAAGCTCAGCTTGACAATGCAACCTAAAAACAGGGTAACTAATTGATATAATTTTAAAACAATAAAAGCCACGATTAAAATCGTGGCTTTTATTTATAATGATTAAATCATTTTTATTTTTCTCCTACAACTTCAAAAGGTAAATCAATTACAACAGAACGATGTAATCTTACTTTTGCTATGTATTTTCCAGCTCTTTTTACGTTACCTCCGGCAACAGTAATGAACTTTTTCTCTATTTTTTGACCACCTTTAGCAATTGCTTCAGCAACATCAGCATTATTTACAGAACCAAATAATTTCCCTCCGTCACCAGACTTTGAAGAAATTTTAATTTCTAATGCTTTAAGTGCTTCAGCTATTACGTTAGCATCATCAACAGCTTTTTGCTCTCTATGAGCTCTTTGCTTTAAGTTTTCAGCTAATACTTTCTTTGCAGAAGGTGTTGCTAAAATCGCAAGTTTTTTAGGGATTAAACAGTTTCTTCCGTAACCGTTTTTTACAGTAACAACGTCATCTGCAAACCCTACATATTCTACATCTTTTTTTAATATAATTTCCATGGTTGCTACGTTATTATTTTAATAAATCAGCTACATAAGGCATTAATGCCAAGTGACGAGCTCTTTTTACTGCTACAGCTACTTTTCTTTGATATTTCAAAGATGTTCCTGTTAAACGCCTTGGCAATAATTTACCTTGTTCGTTTACTAACATTAATAAGAAACTAGCGTCTTTATAATCTACATACTTGTAGCCTAATTTTTTGAAACGACAGTATTTAGCCTTCTTATTTGTATCTATATTAAGTGGAGTTAAATATCTAATTTCCCCCTCTTTTTTTCCTGATGATTGTTGTTCTATAGTTGACATAATTAAGCTTTTGCGTTATCTCTAATTCTTCTTTTTTCAGCCCAAGCAATTGCATGCTTATCTAACCTTACAGTTAAATAACGCATTACACGCTCATCTCTTCTGAATTCTAATTCGTATCCGTCAATAGCTTCTCCAGCTACTTGGAATTCGAATAAATGGTAAAAACCACTTTTTTTGTGTTGGATTGCGTACGCTAATTTCTTTAGCCCCCAGTTTTCCTTTGATACCATCTTAGCTCCTTTAGAAACAAGAAAATCTTCGTATTTCTTTACTGTCTCCTTTATCTGAGTTTCAGATAAAACGGGATTCAAGATGAAAACAGTTTCGTATTGATTCATAATTTAAATTATTTAATTTGTACTAAATTGGGTGCAAAAATACTTCTTTTTAACGAACCCTCAAAACAATTTGGATTAATTTTTAACAGCAAATTTAGTACTATTCTTTTGGTTTACTTAAATATTTTAAGTAAAATTGTATACCTAAACTAAACCAATCTTAATAATTAACTTTATCTTTAACAATAATTAATAAAACTAAAGCCAATAAATGAACTTACGCTGTGTAGTTGTAGACGACTCATCAATACAAAGGATGTCAATCGTCAAACTTGTCAAAGAACATCCTGCACTTACCCTTATTGCAGAATATAGTAGTGCAGTTGATACAAAAAAAGGATTAAATGACACGGAGTGTGATTTAATTTTCCTTGATATTGAAATGCCTATTATTAACGGATTTGAATTATTGGATGTATTAAAAAACAAGCCACAAATCATTTTTGTTACCGGTAAGACAGAATACGCATTTAAAGCATTTGATTATGATGCTACTGATTATTTGCAAAAACCAATCACTCAAGAACGTTTTAATTTAGGTGTAGACAAAGCATTGGAGCATCACCGATTAAAATTTGAAAGTAATACCGCTGAAGAAGAGTATATTTTCATTAAGAGTAACTTAAAGAAAAGAAAAATATTCATCAATGATATACAATGGATAGAAGCTTTAGGTGATTACATTAAATTAGTAACTAACGAAGAGAGTTTTGTTATTCTTTCAACGATGAAAGCTTTTGAAAAAGAAGTTGAAGAGTACTCATTCTTGAGGATTCACAAATCATACATCGTTAACCTAAAGAAAATCAAACGATTCAATAGTAAATTTGTTGAAATCAACACGGAAAACATCCCTTTAAGTAGAAATAAAAAGAAATTACTTATTGAAGCTTTAGACAACCTTTAACCCACAGTAGGATTAACTAAAACCTAATGTTTCCTTAATAGGCATCTACATTTAAGATTACCTTAATTGGTCTAAAATCTTTTACTGACATAAAGCTGTTCTTAATACTAAGAATGGCTTTTTTTGTTTTTGAGGCCGATTGTCCGTTTGGAACCTTCAATAAAACATGTTTGATATACTCATTTCTAATACGAGCCACCCCGGGAAACTCAGGTCCAAGTACATTTTTACTAAAAGACAATCGCAATGATTTAGCAAACCAATCCGCTCCTCGCTCTACCTTATTATAATCTCGATGCTTAAACGTTATTTTAATCAGCTTATTAGTTGGAGGATATTTATATGCGTATCGCTGATCCAATTGCTCATTATACATGCTTACATAATCATGTGTAGATACTTGTTGTAATATATTATGATACGGATTATAGGTTTGAATAATTACCTTTCCTTTTTTCTCAAACCTACCTGCCCTACCAGCTACTTGCGACATTAACTGAAAACTACGCTCATGCGCTCTGAAATCAGGAAAATTCAGCATAGAATCGGCACTTAAAACCCCAACCAAGCTTACGTTTTTAAAATCCAAGCCTTTGGTAAGCATTTGTGTTCCTACCAAAATATCAATTTCATGTTGCTCAAAAGCTGTTATTATTTTCTGATAGCCATACTTTCCTCTGGTAGAATCCAAATCCATCCTTCCTATTTTCAAATCAGGATATAATGCATTTAATTCCTTCTCTAATTGTTCTGTACCAAAACCTTTCGTATCCAAATCATTACTTCCACAGGACAAACACGCATATTGCATAGCCATTTGATATCCGCAATAATGACATCGCAATTGTTTTTTATGCTGATGATAGGTTAAACTTACATCGCAACTAGGACATTGTGTAGCTTCTCCGCAAGTACCACACTCCACAATAGGAGAAAAACCTCTTCTATTTTGAAAAAGAATTACTTGCTCTTTATTTTCTATAGCCAAATCAATTTCTTCTAATAATCTATCAGAAAAATGGCCTTTCATTTTTTTTCGCTTGTACTTATCTTTTATATCTACGAGCTCTATTTCTGGCATTTGCACATTATTATGTCGATGCAAAATCTCCACCAAACCATATTTATCTGTTTTGGCATTATAATAACTTTCTAAACTAGGCGTAGCACTCCCCAACACCACATTGGTCTTATGTATACT
>JABSPO010000004.1 GCA_013214625.1 Flavobacteriaceae bacterium | reverse complement strand
TTTATGTTTTTTCTGGAGCAAGTACCATTCAAGCCCCAGAAAAATGGAAACCTACAACTTTAAAAAAAGTACAAAGATATAGACCGCCTTATATTACCTCAAGAATACAAAACCAAGCAGGTTTATTTACAGTGCATCACAATCCGGAAGAACCTTTTATGCATGAGAAACTCCATAAAATAATAATTCCGAAAACTATAAAAAGAAAGATTAAAAAGAGTTTGTATAAATACGGAATCAATCAAAAATTAATATATCCTGGGTTGGAAGGCATCTCTAAAGACTTGAAATGGTTGGAAACAAAAATATATTAAGTATCCTTTAGATAAAATTATTTATGATATGTACTCGTGCATGTTGAATATACAGTTAACCAGACAAAACTATTAACCTCATCAGTAATGGATATTAAAAAAGATTTAATTAGAATAACATCAGAATATTTGGAAGATACTCTTGATTACGAAAAATTGTTAAAGACATCAAAAGAATACAAAAATGTATTGAATACGTTATCTAATGAAAACTTAGATAATGAAAAAGGACGGAATGATATTCATTTCAATAACGGTAAGGCTTTAGGTTCCGTTTGGGCTGCTCTTTGTATTGATGACTTAGTAAGGACGAGACAGTTTATAAGGGGGATACATAAAGCTATAGAAGAAAAAAAAGCTAAAAAGGAAACAATCCATATACTCTATGCAGGAACAGGTCCCTTTGCAACACTTATCCTCCCTTTTATACTTAGGTACTCAAAGTCAGAAATTAAATATACCTTATTAGAAATAAACCCGCTTAGTTTTAATGTATTACAAAATGTAATATCAAAATTAGGTTTAGAGAAACACGATATTAAGTTTGTAAACGATGATGCTACAAAATATAAATTTGATAACGGTACTCCTGATATTATCGTTAGTGAGACAATGCAAAATGCATTGGACAAGGAGCAACAGGTTTCTATTTTTTATAATTTGATGTCTCAAGGAAATACAGATACCCTATTTATTCCTGAAAATATAACAGTTTCTATTGATCTAAAAGAAAAAGGAATTGCAGTAGAGAAGCTGCAGAGGAAACATTACCACAAACAAAATATAATATTTGAGCTTAGCAAAGAAACGATGTTTACTTCAGAAGAAATAGAATTCCAGCCTGGAAAGGAGCCAAAATTCCCTAAGACAGAAACCATAATAGAAAAGGAAAAGTTAGTAGGATTTAATGAGCTTGTTTTAATTACGGAGATACAAGTGTTTAAGGATATTAAAATTATACTAAATGAAAGTGGATTGACTACTCCAAAAAGTATCAAGGATATTTCAGAAAATCATCAAGGCGCTATTAATATCAATTCACAGTATGTAATTGGTACTAGCCCTAAATTTGATTTAGAGATATTGTAATATAAATTGTATCGAGAACCGTTTCGATTCCAAAAATTCACCGATAAATATCGGGTCTAACTGGCAAATTTTCTCTAAATTCATAATAATTTTTTAAAAGTGAGTGTAAGAAAAACAAGTCCTAGTGAACTATACCAGTATAAGGTGAAAATTAGATGGCTAAAAAAGTAAAATAGTTTTATATTTATCAACACAATAAAATAATTCATGGTACATACGTTAATACTTAGTTTGTTGTTTAGCTTTTACACTACTGTTAGCCCCGAAGTGTATGTAGGAAAGTGGGAAATTAGTAGCGGGTCTGTCATATCAATTTACCAAAATGATAATATGTTTTTTGGTAAAGTATTGAAACGTTCAAACTTCCCCTTGTTCAATAAAAATGGCTTGGATAATAAAAACCCAAATGCTGAATTGCGAACCCGTACAATTATAGGTTCACTAATTATGAATAACATGAGCTATACTGATGGGATATTAACGGGTGGAACAATATACAATGCTGATAGCGGAAAATCCTATCCAGTAACATTGAGTATTTATAACAAAAATACAAACCTCTGCCATATAAAAATTAAATACAGTTTGTTTACCCGAAAATTTAAGGCCAAACGTATATAGTAGTAAAAAAAAAGAATTAAACACCTATTTGTACATCGGTATATTTATTTATATGAAACCCCAAATAGGCGTGATGAATACAGTAGAATTCTTCATACCATCGTAGTTCTGCTTACAAGAAAAGATTATTATAATCTACATCAATATTTAGTCTGAATAACTCAAAACCAAAATAGCCAATTTCATCTTTTCTTCGATCATTGTAAGTCCTGTAAAGCATTGTTTAAACAGATGGCTCTTTCTATTTTAATATTAATACTGTTTTGTGGGGTAAGTTGTTTTTTTTAGAGATTGCTGAGAGAAAACATTCTCATAAAATCGGGGAATTAATACTAAATATACAAGTCACTTTTATTTACAAAAGCTTTTTTGAATTAGATTATCAAATCACTTTATATCGATATAATAAATATTGATGTATAAATGACAACTAATTCTCATATAAAGCTTTATTTTTGTTATCGTTTTAACCCCAAATTATAATAAAAAGTATAATAGATATGTCTGATACAATAGAAAAAGTAAAATGCCTAATTATAGGTTCTGGTCCTGCGGGATATACTGCTGCAATTTATGCTGCTAGAGCAAATATGAAACCAATTATGTATGAAGGGTCTCAGCCTGGAGGGCAATTAACTACGACGAATGAAGTAGAGAATTTCCCTGGTTATCCTGAAGGAATTACTGGTCCGGCTATGATGATAGAGTTGCGTAATCAAGCAGAGCGTTTTGAAACAGATGTAAGATCAGGTTGGATTTCTAAAGTTGATTTTTCGGGGCCTATTCATAAAGTGTGGATTAATGATGAAAAGGAAATTCACTGTGAGACTGTAATAATATCTACAGGAGCAGCAGCTAAATATTTAGGGTTGCCATCTGAACAAAAATATTTAAAAATGGGTGGAGGAGTTTCTGCTTGTGCAGTTTGCGATGGATTCTTCTATAAAAATCAAGATGTAATTATTGTTGGAGCAGGGGATTCAGCTTGTGAAGAAGCTCATTACTTATCTAAAATATGTAAAAAAGTAACCATGCTTGTTCGTAATGATTTTAGAGCTTCTAAAATTATGGCAGAAAGAGTTCGAAAAACTGAAAATATTGAAATTTTACTTAAAACAGAAACTGTTGAGGTTTTAGGTAATGATTATGGTGTTACTGGCGCAAAAGTTAAAAACAGAGAAACTGGAGAAGAGCATGATGTTGCAGCTACAGGATTTTTTGTTGCTATTGGACATAAACCAAACACGGATATTTTTAAAGACTATATTACCTTAGATGAAACTGGGTATATTGTAAATGAAAAAGGAAGCACAAGAACAAATGTTCCTGGAGTATTTGTTTCTGGGGATGCTGCTGATCATGTATATAGACAGGCAATTACTGCTGCAGGTACAGGCTGTATGGCTGCCTTAGATGCAGAGCGTTATTTAGCATCATTGGAAGTGTAAATTCATTATCATATAATACTAAAAAAGCCAAACGATATCGTTTGGCTTTTTTAGTATTATATGGCTTAGTTTATTGTTTTTTTGAAGATAGATGCGGAGTCTTCAAATTTTTTCAAATCTATTTTGGGATTATTATAAATATTTATTTTAGAAGCTCCCGAAGCTTCAATTGTTAAAGTATCTTTAACTTCTATATCGCAATCTGCGCTACCTTCAGAAATCACTGATGCGTTAGTTGCTGTAAGTTTACGTCCTTTATAATTAGCTGCGTTGTCAATGCGTAATATTAAGTTATTTACTTCACCTTCTATTTTTGCGTTTGCTTTTTGATACAAATCCATTTTAAGTTCATCAGCATTAATTAAGGCTTCTAAATTTGTTGACTCACTTAATTGAATTATACATTTTTTAGTAGTTAAATTTAATTCCGCTTTAGCATGTTTGTTCGCTGTAAATTTAAATTCGTCTGTTTTTAACGTTAGGTAGGTTTTAGAATTTCCTTTTGCGGTAATAGTCAATTTTTTGATATCTAAATCAATCAATGAATTAACTATTGCTTTATCAGAAATTATTATTGAATTAAAACTGTTAGTAACAGTAATACGAATGTTTAATTTCTTTTTTGATGTAATTTGATGTGTTGTTTTTAGGTTCAACACTCCATTATCTGTTACTGAAAATAAAATAACATCGTGTAAATTTTCATCAGCTTCAATTTCAATTTGTGGGGTATCCCCTTTTAAAAGAAACACCTCAAATTTCTCACCTATACTTAATTCATTAAAATCAGCAATTTGATGTTGCTTTACTTTTATAAATTTATTTCCTTTTATCTTTTCTTTTTTCTGAGCAAAACTAAATGCTCCTATCAATAGTGTAAAAATTAAAATTTTAAATTTCATTGTTGGTGTTTATTAATTGCTCTTCATTTCAGATAAGGCAAAAATGTTGCCACTTTTATATTATCTGCAATGCTTTATGTTGACAATATAAAAATAAATATGATTTTATTCGGCAATGAAAATTAAAAAGACAAAAAAGCCGCTAAAAATAGCGACTTCGTTTTCGATTTATATTTTTTGTTTAATATTGAGAGATACTTGCTGCTGAACTTTTTGATTTAGTCACAGATGTAGGATTTCCAGCATAAGAGGTGTTTGATCCGCTAGAAGCTTTTGCATTGATGGCTGATTTGCAGTTTACATCAATATGTGCGCCGCTTGAAGATTTAGTTGTGCAACTTTCCGCAATTAAGTTATGTGCGTTAATAACACTACCGCTAGATGCGCTTGCGTTAATACTTCTTGTATTGCCATCTAATTCAATATTAGCTCCACTAGAAGTTTTACAATTGATTGTAGATGCTTTAATGGCTAGTTTCTGATGGCTACCACTACTTGCTTTAACAACAATATCATCAGAAAGGATAAAATTTGTAGTGTGAATTTTGGCCCCACTGGAACTACTTATTTCATTTAAATTAGTAAAGTTTACCAATACTTTTTTAGCACGAAATTTTCCGATAGCCTCTTTTGTGTGAATATATAATACCCCGTCTTTGATTTCAGTTTCTATTAGTTCTTGTAAATTTTCGTCCGCTTGAACTTTTACTGCAGTTGATGTGCTTTTTGTTAAATATACATCCAAACCTTCGGAAGCATCTATTTTATTGAAGTTTACATCAGACAACCTACTTTCAGTTACCACGTTTCCATTTCCTTTTACTCCGGAAATGTTAAAGTCAAAATTACAACTTAAGCATAAAATGCTAATAAGTAATACTACTAAATACTTTGCGATTGTTACCATTTTGATTGTTTTTGCTCAGTTAAGATCAATTAAAATTCAAAACATCACCATTAAATAGTTTCTATTTTATTAGCGCATCTTGAAATTCAATTGGTGTAAGCAACGAGTTATTCGTTGCTTTTAATTTTTATTCCGGTTTCATCTATTTTTAATTCAAAACTATCCCCTCCTGTTTCTTTTATATCAATGTCAATTCCATTTTCTCCAATAATTACTTTTCCTTTTTCACCATCTTCATTAATAGTAATGCTAATTCCATTTTCATTGATGATAACTCCACTGTCTAACTCATTTATAGGACAGTCTAAACATTTTGTTGATTTTTCTAAAACCCTTAAATAGTGCTCCTCATCATCATTTTCGAGAATATCACCATATCTATCATTATTTCTGTGGTAGTAATACGTATTGTCATCTGCATATATAACGGTTCCTTCAGGGAGATATATAGTAACTTCAACTTCCTGATTATTGTATTTTTGTTCAGGACTTGCTAAAAAGTAATTGTTTAATGATAATGTATTGTTTTCTAAAGTGTATTTATAATTAATGTCTTTAGCTCTGGTTCTAGCAGCATCATGAGAATGTCCGTTTGCTTCTTTTCTGATTCGGATACGTCCTATAGAATCTTTAGTAGATTTAACAATTAAACGTACATTTTGCGAAAAGATATATTGTGTATTGTTTTCGTCGTATACAAATTGTTCATTGTCGCTTCTTCTTAAGCTAGAAGAGTATAACTCATTAGTATTCATTACTATTTTTAACGTGTCCTGAGCAGTTACTGCAAGTTCTTCTTTGATAAAAACATGGTCGTTTTCTTTTGTTTTTAAGCCCGTTTTAATCCCTAAAATAGCTAATGATATAATGGCTAATAGCCATACACCTAATAGGCTGAATTTTGCAATGTTTCCGATTGTTTTTAAGTTAGACACTAATATTTTTAGACCTAAGTATGCTAAGAAAAAGAATGGAATTCCAGCTGCAAAGAATGTTAATACAGCGATCACCCAATACGGGTATATTCCTGCATAATCATACATGGCTAATTGATCAGTAAATTCAAAACCAAATATATGTATCGATCCTGTAGCAATTATCCCTATTAGTAAACCTATTACTGTAACTGTACCTATAAGTAGGAGTAGCACTCCAATAAATTTCCCAAACACTTTAAATAGTGTCATGAAAATTGTTCCTATAGCATCAAAAAACGACGAGATACCAGTTTGTGCTTTATTGCCAAATTTTTGGTAATCTACATTTTTTACAGTTTCTGATGCAGTATCAAAACCCTCTTTAATTTTCTTTTCAATATTAGAAATGTTTATAGGGGCACCAGTCATGGCTATTTTTTCAGCTGTGGTATTAGCTTCAGGAATTAATATCCATAAAAGGATGTAAAATAATATCCCTGTACCAAAAGTAAAAACAAGTACAATCCATAATATACGAACCCATAATGCGTCTATTCCAAAGTAATGACCAAGTCCTGAGGATACCCCTCCAATATATTTATTATCAACATCTCTATAGAATTTCCTGTTAGCAGTAGTGCTATTCTTTTTAGATGCTGTAGGTTCATCGTCAAAAATATCTTCGTCAACCATATAATCTTCTGGTTGTCCCATTACTTCAATTACTTCGTCAATTTCTTTATTACTAACAACTTGTTTGTCGTTTTGTAGTTTTTGAGAAAATAATTCTGCAATTCTACTTTCTATATCAGAAACTATTTCATCTTCTCCAGATGCACCTGCAAAAGAACGTCTAACTGCATTTAAATAATTTTGCAGCTTTAGATATGCATTTTCATCAATATGAAAAATCATACCTCCTAAATTTATATTTACTGTCTTATTCATCCTTAGTGTTTTTTTTGCTAGTTACAACTGTTACTGCTTGGTGTAAGTTATCCCAAGTTTTAGTCAATTCAGTTAAAAATGTTTTCCCGTTTTCAGTTAAAGTATAATACTTTCTTGGCGGACCAGATGTAGATTCCTCCCATCTGTAATTTAATAGCCCCGCATTTTTCAACCTTGTAAGTAAAGGGTAAATTGTACCTTCTACTACAAGCATTTTAGCGTCTTTTAATGTGCCTAAGATTTCTGCAACATATGCATCTTGACCGTCTAGTACAGATAAGATGCAATATTCCAACACACCTTTTCTCATTTGAGCTTTTGTGTTTTCTAATTTCATAGGTTTAATCTTTTAATGTTGTGTAAATTGTTCATTTTTTGATTGATGATGATTATTATTTAATAAATCGAATTGCTAACGGATAGTGATACAATTCTCCTTCGCTCGCTTTTATCGCTCCCATAATGGTGGCATATAAGTCAATAACGAGTAATATAGCACTAAGGAAGCCAAGTATGATAAAAGCGATAATACTTCCTGTAAAGCTTGTTAAATCAGAAAAACTAATTGATCCTTTAATATCATTTAATTGTTCAATACTGAAACCGAAATTAATTGCTATCGGAACACAGATAAGGACCATAGTGATGAAGTATAGTAATACACTGATTTGAAAATTTAGCACTTGTTTTCCGTTTTGGTCAATAAAGTTTGACCGATCCTTGTTTACTGTCCAAATAAGTAGCGGTGCAATAAAATTTCCAAAAGGGAAAAAATATTTTGCAAATGTGCCTATATGGATAAAGCTTGCAATGTTTTTGTGATTTTTTGTTAGCATAATGATTGATGATATAGTATTGTCTTATGCAAATATATGGATAAAAGAAGGTACTATGCAAGACAAAGTACTGTAATTTAACATAATTTTAACATATAGGAATAAGATAAATCGGTGTATATTTGAAGAATCAGATAGAAGTTGATTAAGGAATAAGCTTTGTTAGTCAATGTTTCACAAGGTTTTGTGCTGCCTGTTTAATTGTAATATTTAAAACGTCAATAATCTATTAATATGAAGTTAACACCAAAAAATATTAACTTATTCTTGCTTTCAAAGTTGCCTTCAGCGTATTTCTGTGGAGTACGGTTGAAAAAAATAAGTACTAAAGAAAGTACAACAAGTGTGAAATTTTGTTGGATTAATCAAAATCCATTTGGATCAATGTTTTGGGCTGTTCAAGGTATGGCAGCGGAATTAGCCACAGGAGCACTAGTAATGCAAAAAATTCAAGAGTCAGGTGAAAATATATCCATGTTAATTGCCAGCAATAATGCACAGTTTACTAAAAAAGCAAAAGGACGTATTAAGTTCACTTGTAAAGACGGAGTGTTGTTGGATACAGTAATAGCTAAAGTAATTGAATCAGGTGAAGGTCAGATAATTGTAATGAATGCAATTGGAACTAATGAAGAAGGGGTAGAGGTTTCTTCTTTTAATTTTGAATGGACATTAAAGTTGAAAAAATAAATAATTGAATTTGAGTTGTAACAAAATAAGAAATCTTCCTACCTATATATTGAATCAATTATAAAATAAATCAATGATAGCACACGAAATAGATTACGAAATTCACGGACAAGAAATGCAATATGTAGAAATTGAGTTAGACCCTCAAGAAGGTGTTGTTGCAGAATCTGGTTCCTTTATGATGATGGAAAATGGATTAGAAATGAGTACTATTTTTGGTGATGGTTCTAATCAAAGTGAAGGTGTATTAGGGAAATTATTTTCTGCGGGGAAACGTTTGTTAACTGGGGAAAGTTTATTTATGACGGTATTCTCAAATATATCTCAACAGAAAAGAAAAGTTAGTTTTGCATCGCCCTATCCTGGATCAATCATCCCAATTAACTTGGCAGAAAAAGGTGGGAAGTTCATCTGTCAGAAAGATGCTTTTTTATGTGCTGCTAAAGGAGTTTCAATAGGGATAGAGTTTTCAAGGAAATTAGGAAGAGGTTTTTTTGGAGGTGAAGGTTTTATCATGCAAAAACTAGAAGGTGATGGTATGGCGTTTGTTCATGCAGGAGGAACCATTTGTAAAAAAGTATTAGCCGCTGGGGAAACACTAAAAGTGGATACAGGATGTTTAGTAGGTTTTTCACAAACGGTTAACTATGACATTGAATTTGTAGGAGGAATTAAAAATACTGTATTTGGAGGAGAAGGATTGTTTTTTGCAACCCTACAAGGTCCAGGAACAGTTTATATACAATCCTTACCATTTAGCCGATTAGCTTCAAGGGTTATAGCTGCAATACCACGAACAGGAAGTAGTAAAGGAGAAGGAAGTGTTTTAGGAGGATTAGGTAATTTACTAGATGGAGATAATAGATTTTAATCCCACCAGCGGGTTTAATTATTAGTGGTTTGTCTCAATCGGAAATGTTATTGTTAATTCAGGGGTGTTAATTTCTAAACTAAAGGGGTAAGTACTTGGTTTACAGTGTGTTTTTGCTTTTTTTTTGTCAATTATTATATTCTTTGTTTTTATATGGAATGGTTGTTAATAATTAATTTTAGTTGTTAATAACACTGTAATTTTAACATTTATTTTAGGATTATATCATTATTATGTTGTTACTTAGAGCAACCTTAAAACTTAACATATATGGCAAGAGCAATGTTCGATTACACTAAAACAATACTTGAAAGAGTTAGTTTTGATGTTAATTTATTTTGTAAAGAACTCGAAAAAGCAATTGAAAGGTTGTTACCTTACGAAGTTGACGAGTTAAGAATTTGGATCGGAAAACTTACTTTACAAAAACCAGAATTAAATAGGTGTTTAATATATTTAGATAAGTAATAAAAAAGGCAACCAAACGGTTGCCTTTTTTATTAACTTTTGTAGAATTTTGTTTAGATTAGTAATCTAAGCGAACAAAACCTATGTTTGTAGCGCTACCAGTATTTCTTTTGAATCCTTCTAAATATGGTGTTACAGTTAATGAGTATGTTAAATCGAACTCTAATTCAAAAGTACTATAACTACAAAATAGTTCCCCCGTTGGATTAAATAGCCATGTTCCACTTGTAGTAGTTCCATTATCATTTACACTCATAGTACCATCAATATTAAAAGTGATTTGCATACTAACTGTAGTTGGTGTAGATGGATTTGCATCAGTATTATATGCTCCGTTAAAAACGCCACTAAATTGATGTAGTAAATTTGGTGTAGTAGTAGCAAAACCTGCGGAATTGGTAGCTGTTACCATAACCATATTATTTCCTAAAGGTAAATCTTCATTCCATGATAAAGCACCAGTAGTTTCATCTAAACTTACTCCTGTATAAATCATATCCAATGCATAAGTTCCTGTTTCATTTCCCCAATCAATATTAGGCGAAACGCTACCATGAGTATAAAAAGGGATAGGTGTTTCACCTGGATAGTAAAAGTCCGATGGAGCGCTTACAGAGGTGTCATCCTTGTCTGATGAGCAGGATGTGAAAATTAAGCACACAAATAATACTCTTAAAGTATGTTTTAATAAAGTCATAGTATCAATGTTTAGTTTACAAGGTATGATTTTTTTTAGGACTGATAATATTAACATTATGGAATGCAATAGCACCTCTAATAACCGCATCAATAGTCTCTTTTAAGGCATTGGTTATTTGAATTTTTAATTCGTTTTTATGATATAATAGACTTACTTCTCTTGCTGGTTTAGGGTCATTAAAATGTTTTAAATTTCCCTCATCGGCATGTACTAATTGTTTAGAGTGTAAATAAGGTAGTAAAGTCATTCCAAGGCCCTCGTTTGCTAATTTGGTAAGGGTCTCAAAACTACCGCTTTCTAATTGAAACTTTTTTGGAGTATTATTCTTCGAAGCACTACATAAATTAATAATACCATCTCTAAAGCAATGTCCGTCTTCTAATAATAAAATATCGTCTAACGATAAATCAGCAACGTCAATATTTTTATGATCACTTAATCTGTGATTTTCAGGAATGTATCCTACAAACGGTTCGTAATATAAAGGGCGTTCAATTAAGTTGTCATCATCTAGAGGTGTAGCGGCTAAAGCAGCATCTAATTGTCCGTCATTTAATTGTTTTATGATCTCTGGGGTTGTAAGCTCTTTTATTTTTAATTGAACTTTCGGGTAATTTTGAATGAATGTTTTTAAAAACATAGGTAATAATGTGGGCATTATTGTTGGGATTATACCAATTCTATATTCTCCGCCAATAAACCCTTTTTCCTGATCTACAATGTCAGTAATCCTATCCGATTCATTCACTATGTTTTTGGCTTGGGCTACGATCTTTTTCCCTACTTCAGTTAATGCGATTGGTTTTTTACTTCTGTCAAAAATTTTTACCGATAACTCATCTTCTAATTTTTGAATTTGCATGCTTAAAGTTGGTTGGGTAACAAATGAATGTTCCGCTGCTTTTGTGAAATTCTGATGTTCAGCAACAGCTAATACGTAGTTTAATTGTGTAATTGTCATAGTCGATAAATTCTGATGATAAAGATATAAAAACTATCAATTATACTTATAGTTATTTTTGTTTTAATAGATATTATTTTTGGTAAAAATAAATCTCTCGGAAAAGTACACTAGGTATGAATTAATTGAACAACATTTTGTTTGAGGGAATCTCCGAATAATTAAATCCTTTATGGGATTAAATAACAATAATATGACAAAAACAATTTTAGGATTAGATCAAGAGTATACCACTGATATTTCACTTGAGTTGAATGAATTATTGGCAAGTTTTCAAACGTATTATCAAAATTTAAGGGGAATACATTGGAATATAAAAGGGAAACAATTTTTTGAGTTGCATGTAAAGTTTGAAGAGTTATATACGGATGCAACAATTAAAGTTGATGAACTTGCTGAGCGTATTTTAACATTAGGAGGTGTGCCTTTGCATACTTTTGAAGATTATCAAAAACAGAGTAAGGTAGCAGTTGGGAAAGATGTTACTAATGATGTGGAGTCAGTACAATTAATAATAACATCACTAAGTTCGTTATTGCAATTAGAACGTGAGTTGTTAGATTCATCAGATGATGCAAATGACGAAGGAACAAATTCATTAATAAGTGATTTTGTATCAGAGCAAGAAAAAACTATTTGGATGATGCAATCATGGTTAGGGTAAGACCTACAAAAAAATGCTTACTGAACTTTCAGTAAGCATTTTTTGTAAATACATTTTAGACTTGTTTATTAAAGTCTAATGTCAAGGCTTAAGTTTTCTTTTTCAACTTTAAACTTAGCGTCCTCAAACATTGGAGGTCCAAAACTCATATTATTGTTAGACATTCCGTACGCTTCTTTAGGCATTCCATTTAATGTGAAATCCATTCTGTTATTTGTGTTTTCATCATGTATAACCATAATAGCATAATCACCTTCAGAAACATTTTTAAATGTAACTTCAATTTTTCCATCTATAATTTTTCCTTGAATACGCTTTAGTGCAGGAGTTTCAGTATTCATAAAAGTTTCTTGATTGTGTAAGCCAAGTAAAACAAATCCATTATTATTTTTAAGGTTATTTACTTGTACAGTGATGTCAACTCCTTTAGGCTCCTGTGAATGCGCAATAAAATTAGTAATTGCTAAAAGTATTACTAAAACTAATGTTTTCATATCTATTTTTTTTTGATTAATAATAGTACAAAGGTCTATAAGTTAGTTTATAAAATAAAAAATGAATTACTGAATTGTTGTATTTTGTAGATGAATTGTTCTTTGAATGAGCACCATAAAAAAATCTCTGCTAAATAAATAGCAGAGATTTTTACCCCAAAAAAACTTACTTATGTTCCTAAGTTAATAACTTAAGAACTTATGTAAAGATATGCAATTAACATATGTTAGAAAATACCAAGTATTGGGTATTTTTTAATAGTTAAATTTAGTGATATTATAGATTATTAGTAAATATTAACGATTAAGTTAATGTCTTTAATTGGCCATTCTCCTTTGTCGATTGCTTCTTGAGCAATTTTATCCACAACATCCAGTCCTTTAATAACTTTTCCAAATACGGTATGTTCATTATCTAAATGGTGTAATCCCATTTTCTTGTGAACTATAAAAAATTCATAAGGATCTGATAACTTCTTAGGATTTTCATTCCATCTTCTAGCAGAAGATAATGCGCCTTTATGATGTTTGTGTTTGGTGAATTCAGGAGGTATTTTATACGTTCCTATTTTTTTTCGCAATTCACGTGTACTATTTTTATCAGATTGTCCTGCTTGGATAATAAAATCTTTAACAACTCTATGAAAGCAACTGGTGTTAAAGTAGCCTTCTTTGGTTAATAGTAAGAAATTTGCTCTGTGTAAAGGAGTCTCATTAAATAATTGAATATGAATATCGCCAAGCCTTGTTTTAATTAAAACATTATTTTCTTTATGCTTGGAAGCGTATTGAGTTAAAAAAGAGACTACTGTTTTTTGAGAAATGATTGGTTTAAATTCTTTATTAAGAACTGTTTTTTTTTCAGGAGCATTTGTATTCTTTACCGCTTTTTTTTGTAGAGTTTGTTTATCTTGGCAACTCAATTGAGCCACGAAAAAGATTAAAAACAGATACTTTATTTTAAACATGACTTTAAAAGACTTTGAGGAATTAGTTCCAAAAATAAAAAAATCCTCTTTACCAGGAATAGATTCGCAATTTAAATTAGCACCATCTATTCGAAAAAAACTAGGTAAAGAAATTAATATTGAAGAAAGAAACCCTAATAAAGCTGCCGTATTATCATTGTTATTCCCTGACGCATCTGGTGAAATGCAAATGGTTTTTATGTTAAGAAAAACGTATAAAGGAGTACATTCCAATCAAATTGGTTTCCCCGGTGGTAAAGTAGAAAGTAGTGATAACAATTTAGAAGCGACTGCATTAAGAGAAACGTATGAGGAAATAGGAGTTTCTTCCATGAATATTACAGTGTTAAAAGAGCTAACGGATGTGTATATCCCTCCAAGTAATTTTTTAGTAACCCCTTTTTTAGGAATTCTTAAAGAAAGGCCAGAATATATTTTAGAAGAGAATGAAGTAGAACGTTTAATTGAAATACCACTAAAATCAATACTGTCGGACAAGAGTATTGCATCAAGAATAATAACTACTTCCTATGCCAAAGAAATAGAAGTACCAGTATTTAAATTTGATGATGAAGTCATCTGGGGAGCTACTGCAATGATGCTAAGTGAGATTAAAGATTTAATTTTATCGGAATAGCTATTTATTTCGATACATTTGTAATACTAATATTAAATAAATAATGGGATTGATTAAAAAGAATCCTTTCGGACATATACTTTTTTTTAAGAAAATGCTGATAAGAATTATAGGAGTTCTTACGCATAGACGTTTTAGAGGCTTTAATGAATTACAAATTGAAGGCTCGGAAATTATTAAAAATCTACCAGATAGAAATGTATTATTTGTATCTAATCACCAAACCTATTTTGCTGATGTAACTGCCATGTTTCATGTGTTTAATGCAAGTTTGAGTGGTAGAGTAGATTCTATTAAAAATGTTGGTTACCTATGGCAACCAAAGCTAAATATATATTATGTAGCAGCTAAAGAAACTATGAAGGCTGGGTTGTTGCCTAGAATAATGGCATATGCTGGTGCAGTGAGTATTGATAGAACATGGAGGAGTAAAGGGCAAGATGTAAATAGGCAAGTGAAAATGAGTGATATAAGTAATATCGGGAAAGCACTTGATGATGGTTGGCTGATTACTTTCCCTCAAGGGACTACAACCCCTTTTAAACCTATCAGAAGAGGAACGGCTCATATTATCAAACAACATAGGCCTATTGTTATTCCAATTGTGATTGATGGTTTTAGAAGATCGTTTGATAAAAAAGGATTGCGAATTAAGAAAAAAGGAATTCTACAGTCATTCATTATAAAAGAACCTTTAGTAATAGATTATGATAATGATTCGGTTGATGATATTGTAACTCAATTAGAATTCGCTATTGAGCAACATAAATCATTTTCTAAAGTAATTCCTGTAAAGAATTTAAAAGAGATGGAAGAGTTGAATAAATTAAGAGTTTGGGAATATTGATTTGAAGGCTTCTAATTATAACATTCTGAAATAGCGTTACAAAATGCAATAAAATGAAAAATATTTTTTTAAGCTTACTATTAGTGTCATTGTTTTCTTGTAAAAAAGACAAACAAGAAAAGGTAGTAGTTGATAAAGAGTTTAAAGTAGGCACCTATAGAGCTTCTTTAGCGGTTAAAGATCAGAAAGAACTGCCTTTTGTATTTAAAGTAGACTCTACTAAAAAAATAACAATATTTAATGCTGAAGAAAAAATATTGGTTGATGATATTAGTATAAAAGGAGATTCTGTTTTTATAAAAATGCCTGTATTTGATGCGAAAATTATAGCTATAATAAATGAGAAGGGCAATTTAAAAGGGAATTACACAAAAGGTCCTAAAAACTTAAAAGTTCCTTTTGAAGCAATTTATGATGCACACTTCAGGTATCCAACTACATCAACTACTCATAATCCTATTGCAGGAAATTGGGAAGTTACTTTTAGTCCTAATACAGAAGATAGTTATAAAGCAAAAGGTGTTTTTAAAGACGGACCAGATAATAAAATCACTGGTACTTTTTTAACAGAAACAGGTGATTACCGTTTTTTAGAAGGGGTTTTGGATGATGAACGTTTGAGTTTAAGTTGTTTTGATGGAGCTCATGCATTTTTATTTGATGGTTTAGTTAAAAACGATAGTATAACTTCAGGAATGTTTTATTCTGGAAACCATTATAAAGAACCTTGGGTTGCTATTAGAAATGACAATTTTGAATTGACTGACCCAAATACATTAACTTTTTTAAAAGAAGGTTACGATAAAATTGAGTTTTCATTTCCTGATTTAAATGGGAAACAAGTCAGTTTAAAAGATGATAGATTTAAAAATAAAGTGGTAATTATTCAAATTATGGGAAGCTGGTGCCCAAATTGTTTGGATGAAAGTAAATACTTAAGTCAGTTTTACAAAGCGAATAAAAGTGATAATTTAGAAATTGTTGCGTTAGCTTTTGAAAATGCAAAAACAATAGAGAAAGCAACTAGTAACTTGAATAGGTTAAAAGAGCGTGTAGGAATAGAATACCCAATATTAATAGCACAATATGGTTCAGCACGTAAGCTACTAGCCGCTGAAAAGTTGCCAATGTTAAATCACATACTATCTTACCCAACTACAATTTTTATTGATAAAAAAGGAACAGTTCGAAAAATACATACAGGATTCAATGGCCCAGCAACTGGAGAAAAGTATATTCAGTTCACAAAAGAATTCGAAAATTTTGTAAAGAAGTTAACGGAGGAATGATCTCTGTTTTTATATTAATTCATAAAAAAAAGGCTGTCATATGACAGCCTTTTTCATTCAGTAAAAGATTAACGTTTTTTGTTAATCAAATCTCTTTTTTTAACCCACATGTCTGGTTTCAATTGAAGTATTTTCTTCCCTTTCTTTTTCATTTTCTCATACTTTTTCATGTTACGATCAATAGCGTCAGACATGTCTTCTTGTAATTGTTCTAATTTAGTGATGTCAAATACTTGAGGCATATATTTCGTCATCATTTTTTTCATCTGCTTCATTTTGTATTTGTTTTTGTCAACAGGTTTTAGCCTAACAACACCTCCCATTTTAGGTATAACATCTATTACGTATCTTTTACCAGCAATTAAATCGGCTTCAATAAAAGATGTATTTGAATATTTAGCCCAAAACACATGTTTACCAGGCTCACATTCATAAATGGTATATTCTTGACCAGTGTATTGCCCAATAACTTTCTCGCCATCAAAATAAGTGAACACTTGATATGGGCCTAAAATTTTTGCTCTAGAGAAAATCACCTGACATTTTCCTGAACTCACCGTAGGAATACTCTGAGAAAAAAGAAATGAGGATTGAATTAAAATGAGGATTAATGTTACATTCTTTATCATAATATATTTTTATTAGATTTAATTCCACTAGTGGGTTTAATTCCTCAAGGCTTGCCTCGAACTACAACTGTTATTGTTAATTATACTTCGTGTACTTGCACCGAGGGTATTGATTTATATTTTTTTAAGTAATATCTTTTCTTGTGTAAACTGATAAGTTGCATCTAAGAAAGATACCATTTTTGACCAGTTTTCTTTTGATTCGTAATTGTTTTTGTAATATTTATTGGTAGTGATTTTTAAAACATTATCTTCTATTTTAGCAGTACTTGTAAAACCTCCAGTATCATTAGTGATAGAAATATTTAATTTATCTAATCCAGAAACGGTATACCCATCTGGCACTTTAATAGTAACACTATTGCTAAATGACCTTGAGTAGCCCATATATATGTTATAGTCTCGATCTTTTTCATTTTCGTTAATTTCTACTTGTGAACCAATTAATTTCCCAACATTTAAGATGTAATTTTTACCAGCTCTTTTAATAAAGTCATCTGTAATTTTAAAATCTTCGGTAAATTCAAATGGATCATTATTGTTAAACCTGCCATTATTGTCTATGGAAAAAGAATAATCATCAGTATCAATATCAAAACTATACTCATTTTTCAATTGTTTTTTAAAACTCTCTTCTTGATCTTCTTTTAACTTAGAAATTAAAGCGTCAAACTCCTTTTTAAATTTAGCCTTCGTTTTTTTCTTTTTGATTTTTTCATATAATGATTTGGTGCCATATTTTGAATAATCTTCATACACATAATCATAAAACTTAAGTCTATCTTTTTGCTCATTTACTTTATTATGCCCCGTATAACTTGAGGTTTTATGAACATTAACACTTGAGAAATCTTCTGAAATAACCAAATCTAATTTTTCGTTATTATTGTTTTCTTCGTATGTTGATTTTGGAAACGTAATGGTTTCAATATCATCAATATATTTTCTGTCCGTAACTTTTAAAGCATACGCGTCAGTATTTTCTAGTAGTGGGTTTATACGATTTACATTTGAAACATGGTTGAATGATTCAATATAAAGTGAAGGGCTAGTATTAACCTTCATTAAAAAATTAACATTACTTTCTAATAAAAGCTGTTTTATGTTTCCGTTGTAACGTTTGGTGCCAATTAGTATTTCATAATTTATTTTATAATCCTTTAGAAATGCTGCGAAAAAGCGAATGAAATCTTTTTCTTTTTTAAAAAATATTGGTTTTTTACCGTAATACTCATAAGGATATATAGTATTGATGTCAGCATTTTCAACAACGATTGCTTCTAAGTAATTTGTAAAATAAGCATGCCTTAAATAATAATATACTGCTTTTACTTTTTCTTCATCTGAAGAGAATGTTTTTTCTTTTAAAAATCGATGTACATCTCCTAGTTTCCCATAAGGTCTAAATTGATCTTCATAAAAGTCGAATATGTCTTCTTTTTTGATATGATCTTTTATGATGTTAACATCTTTAGAAATAAAAGTGTAAGCCTTTTTTTCGTACTTTCCTGTTCTAGCAAAGTTTACTTGAAATTTATAAGCTGGTAATTCTATAAAAGGGTAAAACCAACGTTTTGAAGAGTTTTTAACTACATTTTTCAATTCAAAGGAGTATATTCTTTTGTTGTCTTTTTTGTTTTTTGTTTTAATGTTTTTTCTAGTAAGTTCAGGGACGCCATTTAAAGGAGTGAAATTTATGAAAAAATCTTTTTCAGTTTTTAATGAAAATTTATAGTTTAGTATTGGGTATTCAACATTGACATAATTTTCAACAGGTTCATAATGAAATAAATCATTTTCACCCATGATAGTGTTCACATAGAAAAAATAATCAATAATATCTCCTTTTTCAAGGTTTGGTATAGCAAGTTTATTTTCTTTTTCACCTTCTATCACTTCCTCTTCAACATCAATAACGATCACGGTTCCGTCGGGTTTAATAATCTTAACGCCAATTATTAAACTATTAGTAACTCTACTCCCAGATCTATAATAACGACTGTTTTTATCATACTTAAAGGTAGAATATTCAGTAATAGCAGCTTGATCTAAAAGCTTTATTCTTGAGTGAGTTATCTTGGTATATTCAATACTATTGTGTGGCCTGTTGTATGTGTATTCAGTAGTTTTAGAAAGGTAAACAGCGGATTCATTTTTCCATTTTTCAGGTATTTCCGTGTCTTCAATTATTGTAGAGGAAGTCCCCCAAACTTGCTCAGGAATAGTTAACGCTTTCTTTTTTTGTGAATAAGAACTGATACTTATAAATAATAGAATTAAAGGAAGTAGTAATTTGTGTTTCATAAAATGTCGTTAGAAAAATTAATGTTAGTTAGGCTTTAGTTAAAATTAGTTGTTCTTTATAAATAGAATGCACTTCTTTGATGGTTTTGTTCCATGCTTCAAAGTCAGTAGTTTTTATAATAGCTTTTTTCATGATAAAAGTTTTTGTATACGATAGTATATTGTCTTTTATAGTGAATTCAATGTCTATTTTGTAATTTTCAGTATCAACATGTACACTCTTTGGAGTTTCTGAAATTGTATATCCTGAAGGTATTTCCAAGGTTATTGTTGATGTAAAATGTTTTTTATGAGAAAATAAATAATCAGTATTACGATTTTTAAATTGGAACTTACCAAACTCTTTGTGGTAATCTAAATCAATATAGATATCATTATCGAATGATGATACCGTGTTTTTTTGTGATAACGAATAATCAATAGATAGCATATCGTCTCTATTATTTAAATCAGATGTTTTAATATTTGATACGGATAAATTTTTATCATCATTAGTTAAAAAATAATTTAAGGCATCTTCCTTTTTGTCATTTTTGTATGAACTGTACCGATATAAAAAAGAAGCCCTACTTTCACCATCGTAGGTTTTGGTTACATTACCTATTAGTGCATCATCTTTAATTTTCGCATTAAAATGATATGTTTGCTTATTGCTTATAGAGGGAGCTATAGGCACCTTTTCTAAAATAAAATTCTCTCCATCTTCAATTAATACTTGCTTTCCTTGTATCCGTTCAGCATATTCTCCGTAAGAATTAAATTTTTCAGTTCCATCTAAAAAAATCTTCTTACCATCTTTTAATAATGTACAAATCATATGATTATCGACTGATAATGATGGCGTAGAATAATCATAAGCAATACGTTTAGTACCTATCCATGTTAGTCGAGCATCAAAGCCTGCTTCTTTTAACATTTGTCGGGTAAGATTAGCCATTCCTTTACAGTCACCATAACGTTTATTAAATACATTTTGTGATTCATCAGGTTTAAAACCTGCAATGCCATCTTCAAATGCGATATACCTTATATTGTCTTGAACCCAGTAATAAATGTTTTTTATTTTCTCTTCATCAGAGGCAGTATTCTCGGTAAGCTCTTTCACTTTGTCTTTTAAAATAGTTGGTTGTTCATCCATACTATCTACTAAGGATTTATACCAGTGATATAAATCTTTAGTTTCATTAAATAAATTATGTGTAGTGTTTTCTAATTGAAATGATTTTGCTAAAACTAAAATATGGGGGTATATATAACTAGGCCCAGGAGCTTGTTTTTCATCGTACTCTTTTTTTATGTTTTTTACGGTATATGTTATTATAGTTGCTTTTAGTTTGTCGTCAAATGATTCTTTTTTTGTAATATCATAACCTTTAAAATTAAGTTCTTTTAACTCAATGTTTAGCCATTTTGGAATTACTATTTTAATTTCTTTTTTTAAAGTTTGAAATTGATCAGTAAAATATATTGTTGTAAAGTATTTAATATCTTTAGTTTTCTTAACAGATTCGAAATGATATTTATACCCTTGAACAGGAAAATCAATATTAGCATATTTAACTCTAGCATCATGATGAAACATTTCATCGCTATTAATAGCTTTATCTATAATGTTAATGTATGCGTTTTTTTTATTTCTATATTTTAAATTAAATGTGCTTACGTATGATTCGTCATTATACTGTACATGTTTCTGAATATCAGCCCTAACACTAATATTAATTAACTCTTCTCTTATTCGACGTGTAACACTGACTTTTTTTTCTCTTTTATTTAAGGTGAAAGTTACTTTTTCATTTCCGTTTAGGACAATAATATCCTCATCGTCATATTGTATTTTTAGCTCTTTTGCTTGTGCTATGTGTTCTGGTGTAGGGTCAATTTTTTTCTGTGCCCAAGTGATATTAAACAAAGAAATAAGTATTAACAGTAAAATTCTATTCATCATAATATTAAAATTAATTTATCTCACTTAGGAGAAGCCAATATCCTTTTAGTTCTAGAAATGTAAAAATACCACCCTTTTTGTAGGAATAAGAACCATGTAAAAGTTTTAAATATAGTTCGTTTTTTTTTTAAAATAAAATTAGTACTACATTTAACATCAAAACCTCTATAAGATGCAACACCTTAGAATAAAATCACTTCAAGAATATCAAGAAACATACCAAAAAAGTATTGAGCAACCTGAACAATTTTGGGATGAAGTAGCGAATAATTTTGTTTGGAGAAAACCTTGGGATAAAACCCTTGAATGGGATTTTGCTAAACCAGAAGTAAAATGGTTTAAAGGAGGGAAATTGAATATCACCGAGAATTGTTTAGATAGGCATTTGGAGGAAAGGGCAGATAAAACAGCTATTATTTTTGAGCCGAATAATCCTAATGAGGCAGCACAACATATTACGTATAAGGAATTACATTCTAGAGTATGTCAGTTTTCGAATGTACTAAAGGCTAACAATGTTAGCAAAGGTGATAGGGTATGCATATACATGCCAATGGTTCCAGAACTTGCTATTGCTACTTTAGCCTGTGCGAGAATAGGAGCAGTACATTCCGTAGTATTCGCCGGGTTTTCGGCAAAGGCATTAGCTTCAAGAATAAACGATTCAGCGTGTAAAGTATTATTAACTGCTGATGGTGGATTTAGAGGTGATAAAATAACACCATTAAAAAGTATTGCGGACGAAGCATTGCAAGAATGTCCGTCAATTGAAAAGACAATAATATTAAACAGAACAAATTTAGAAGTTACGCTAACTGAAAATCAAGTGTGGTGGCATGAAGAATTAGAGAAAGTAAACGATGTGTTTGAAGCTGTAGAAATGGACGCAGAGGATATGTTATTCATTTTATATACTTCTGGATCAACAGGGAAACCGAAAGGAATGGTGCATACTTGTGGTGGCTATATGGTGTATACGGCCTATTCATTTTTAAATGTTTTTCAGTATCAAGAGAATGATGTGTATTGGTGTACAGCAGATATTGGCTGGATTACAGGGCACAGTTATATTGTTTACGGACCTTTATTAAACGGAGCCACTACAGTACTATTTGAGGGAGTGCCTAGTTATCCGGATTTTGGACGATTTTGGCAAGTGTGTGAAAAACATAAAGTCAATCAGTTTTATACTGCGCCAACTGCTATTAGAGCGTTAGCAAAGCATCCAACTAGCTTAGTGGAGAAATATGATTTGTCGAATCTAAAAACATTAGGAACTGTTGGGGAGCCAATAAATGAAGAAGCGTGGCATTGGTATGATGAACATGTAGGGAAAATGAATTGTCCGATTGTAGACACTTGGTGGCAAACTGAAACAGGAGGGATAATGATGTCGTCTTTAGCTGGTGTGACAAAAGACAAGCCAACCTTTGCAACGCTACCATTGCCTGGGATTCAACCCATATTAATGGGGACAGAAGGAATTGAAATTATGGAGCAAGTTGCCAAAGGACGATTAGCGATTAAGTTTCCTTGGCCAAGTATTGCTAGAACTATTTATGGAGATCATGAACGGTACAAACAAGTGTATTTTTCGACATTCAAAAACATGTATTTCCCAGGAGATGGTGCTTTACGCGATGAAGATGGAGATTATAGAATTACGGGTAGAGTAGATGATGTAATAATTGTTTCTGGTCATAATTTAGGAACAGCTCCTATAGAAAATGCAATTAATGAACATGAACAAGTGGTGGAAAGTGCCATAGTTGGTTTTCCGCATGATATTAAAGGAAATGCATTATATGCCTATGTGATATTATATAACGACGTTCTTCCTTCAGAGTTTTTAAAAATTGAAATTAATCAGTTAATCTCGGATAAAATAGGACCTATTGCTAAATGTGATAAAATCCAGTTTGTTTCTGGCTTGCCAAAAACTCGAAGTGGGAAAATAATGCGACGTATTTTGCGTAAAATAGCAATTAACGAATTAGATAATTTAGGCGATGTGTCTACATTATTGAATCCTGAGGTTGTGGAAGAAATTATTAAATGTAGAATATGATTTAGTTAGATTTTTTCTTCATAATACAGAAAAAATCTAATGTGTCTTTTGAATATTCCGTTAGTGAGTAATCTTCTAATGTAATACTATTTACTAATGAGGTATTCTTTTTTAAAAGTTTATTTCTGTTCATTCTATTTATCAGTTCGTATGGTATTTTAAGGAGTGTCGCTGGTATTTTATATTGTATTTTAAAAACATCTAAACGTAAAAGTCGTTCTACAGATTGTTTGTTTTTTAAATAATAAACATCTGTTTTTTTATTCCCTTGGATCCCATTAATACTATAATTCACAAAGTTATTTTTAATTAAGTTGTTTATTTCTGTGTAATTATACTCTTTGTGATGCCATGGGTTTCTAGCGATGGTTTTTTTAGAGTTTGGTGTAGTTATATATGCTTTGCCATTTGGCTTTAAAACGCGATGAATTTCTTTAATAAAAAGAGTAGCGTCTTTTATATGTTCTATTACCTGAAACGAAATGACAATATCAAAACTGTTATCTTTTAAATTATTTAAAGGTGGAATTTTTTGATTTAAAACAATTGTTTTTGGGTGCTTGCGTTTAATTTTTTCTAATACGGACTTAGATTTATCTATAACAGTTACTGAGTTGGCATTCTTATTAATAAAATCTAAACCATACCCCTCTCCACAGCCAATTTCTAGAACATCTCCATATATTTTTTCAGCTATTAATGTATAAGCTTTCAATGTCCTTTGAAATAATGGGTTGTCTGATATAATTTGAGAAGAGGTAACTTCAGTTGAAAATGAAAACATATAAAATAGTAGTTAAATTAGTATGGCCAGTTTGTTTGTTTCCAGTTTATAAAGCCAGCCTCAAAAGAATTAAAACGTTGTTCATACTTTTTTAAAGTTGTTTTGTCCCCAGGGAATTGTTCCAGCATTTGTACATACATGTTTTTTAATTTTTCAGCATGTTTTACATTTATTATCGGACGTGGAGGGTTAAAAGAAGTCGTCCATGTGAGTTCTTCCCAAAAATTATCCATTACTAAAGTACATATTTCAGTTCCTTTTTCAGGTAATCCTGCTCTAAAATATAATTTCCCTAATGCGTAAGCATATTGTCTGTATGGTATCGTTTTATTTGGGAAAATAGTAAAAGATTTATCCAATACTGCTATAGCTTCTTTTGTTTTACCTTCTTCTAACAAAGCTTGAGCTAGAAAATAATAATTAGGTCTTAATATATCTTGTACATAAGAACGGTTTTCATGACTTAAGAATTTTGTTTCATTATTTATACCATAAAATTTTAATTTATCCATGATGTATGGATACATCATTTTTGTGTTTACAATTTTTGAATTGGCTAGTGAGTCTTTTCGTTGTATTGGAGCTAATCGTTCAACCATTCCATTTTGAATAAAATAATTTTGGAGCCCTATATAATGTTTTGTTTTACCATTAATGGCAAAACAAATTGGTCTATTATGAATGTTATTCGTAATAACGTTCAATAAAACAAGATCATTTAATTCATAGAAATTTTTGGCATAATTCCATTTTATTTCCGGAGTGTATGTTGCATTTAATTCTTTCGAATTCAATCCTTGTTTTTTTATTTTTAATGTATCAATTGGAATTGAAAACGTTGTTGTAGGCATATAGTGTTTTAGCTTTCCGTTCCAATTCATTCGAGTGGTACTATCGTTTAAAAAATTAAATATGTTAGTTAACACTGCTACCTTGTTTGTTTCTCGTCGTAGCGGAATTAACCGATCAGCACCATTTATATATAAACGCTTTTCTAAATTAAAATCTAAAGGCTTGGAAGTGTTTATTTTTCTTTTAAGGCTCTCTATGCTCGTGTCTAAATTCAATTGATCAAAATTTAAAACTCTAACATCTGTTCGGTATTTTTCTACTTCTTGTAAGTACCATAAAGGAAATGTCATATTATCACCATTGGTAATAAGTATCGCTTGTTCTGGACAAGCGTCTAAATATGCTTTCCCAAAATCATAAGCAAAAGTATCATGGCTGCGTTGGTGGTCATCCCATCCTTTTGCTAGCATTTGTATTGGAGCACCAATTAAAACTAAAATAAAAATAGTTATTAATCTGGTTTTACTGGTGAATAATGGTCTTAGTAAATTGTAAATTAGTATGATAGATAAACCGACCCAAAGGGAGAAAATGATAAATGAACCTATAAAAATATAATCACGTTCTCTAACCAAAATACTGTATGGCACTGGATTAATGTAAAGAGTAATGCCTAATCCAAAAGCTAAAAATATGAAAACAGTTGTTAAAAAGTATTGCTTATGTTTTATTAATGACAGTAAACCTAATAGACCAAATATAAAAGGTATAAAATAATATGTATTTCTACTTTTATCTTTTCTAAAACGCTTAGGCATGTTTGAAAAATCACCAACTCTTAATTTATCAATACTATTTATTCCGCTAATCCAGTTACCGTCTTTAATGTAGCCTATACCGTGATTGTTATTTTGTTTGCCAATAAAATTCCAATATAAGTATCGCAAGTATAGCCATGACACTTGATATTCTAAAAAAAAATTAAAATTTTCTTCATAAGTTGGTTTGTAAATAGTTTTGGTTTCACCATTGGCACGATAATTAATTGGCTCACCTTTTATTGTAGTCCATAACTTGTATTTACTTTCATTTTTTTGATCAAAAAGTCTAGGGAAAAACATGGAAAACTCATCAGAATAGTTAACTTTATTATATTCTCCGTTATCAATAGTAATATATTTTTGTTTATTGGTATCATAAGTTAAAACCGGTTTTCCATCTATAAAAGGGAAATACTTATCTAAAGGAGCGTTATAGGTGTATCCCTTTAAAAGAGGAATACTACTAATCCCAAATTGATCACCTTTTATATATTGTAGCATCCTATTACTTGTGCTTACTCCATTAGCAATTTGTGTATTTGCAGTAGCTCTTTGCATTGGCATTATGTATGAACTAATCCCAATGAAAAAAAACAGGATGGCTAGGGTAATATTGTGTAATGTTAACTTTTGTTTTTTATAAGTAATCCATAGAGTTATCAAAAAAAATGCTCCTAATAAAAACATAATTACTAGGGGGCCAGTATTTACTGAAGCCTTAAGTGAATTTACGAGCCAAATATCTAAAATGTTAGCTGCTTTGATAATACCTTGAATAGCAAATAAGTAAATACTAAAAAACAATATACATCCAATGATTAATGATAATGCTGTGTTTTTTAGCGTTAATCCGTGTTTTTTATGAGTGAATAATAGCGTTATAGGAATGATTATGGAAATTATTATTAAGTGAACACCAGTTGCGATCCCTAATAATAATGAAAACAATAAAATAAGTTTTGTTTCCTCTTTTTTATCTGAAGCAATTTCCCATCTTAACATTACATATACCATTATGGTCATTAATGCAAACGAAAGAGTATATACTTCTGTTTCTGTAGAAGCAATCCAAAAACTACTTGAAAACGCTAAAGTTAATGCGCTAGTGATACCCGTGAAATATGGTAGGTATTTAGTTTCGAATTTAGATTTGTGTACCTGAACTTTGGTAGTAATAGTATATACTATTTTAAAAAGGAATGTAACCGTTAGTGCTCCAAAAAAACTAGATATTAAGTTAGAAATAAAAGCAATATTAGTAACCGAAAAAAATTGCATAACAATACTGCAAAGCATTGTGTAAAAAGGAGATCCTGGTGGGTGAGTTGCTTGTAGGTTATAACTACTAGCTACAAACTCAGGACTATCCCAAAATGTAATAGTTCGTGAGGCGGAAATGGCATAAACAATAAAAACAAGTATAAAAATAATTAGACTTATGATGTTTTTACTCTTTATCTGGTTAAAAATCATAATTAGTTAAAAAAAGATTTAGAAAATCCGATGGCATTTTCTGCTACCTTTTTACCTGTTCTTCGACCTTCAATATCGTCAACTGGAGGGTGGATACCTCCCCAAACTCTAGATAAACAAGTTTCAATAGCTGCATCATAAAAAGTTGCCCATTGTAATGTTATTTTTTCTGACGGCCCATCTTCAAAACCTAAAAATTCATTCTTTTCTGCTGTAAATGTTTCTAATCCACTAGGGAAATATGGAGAACCAGATATATATGTCAATAGAATGGCGCTAGCTGTTGAAAACGTTGAATGTCCAGAAGTATACCCAGCAAAAGGAGGAGTTGCAAAAGTATAACGTTGGTATGGCCACCAATTTTCTGCTAAAATCCAACCTACTCCTGCTGTATCTGTAAATGGGTTTTCAATAGCATCAGGGCCTCTCCAATTATATATTTTTATTTTATTTAGATGCTCTTTATTGTCTCCCGCTAAAGGATCATTCTCTGTAACCAATTCTACAAGATTTTTCACTAATTTTAAACCAGAAGGATTGTAATTTGGTTTGTTTGCGTCAGAGGATTGCCCTAAGCTGCCTAAATATCTGATTGCAGAAATAGGTCTTACATAATCATAGTGTCCTTTAGCGCTCCAACAAGCAATTGCAGCATCATGCGCTGCTCCACACATTAAAAAATAACTTTTAATATCCCATTCTAATTGAGATAAAGCCTTTCCTTTTCCATTCCATTTTCTTTTAAAATTTGGGTGATAGGATACTTTGTTTAAAAATTTCAACCAATGTCCTGGAGGTGAATAGGTATTAGGCCCATCTACCCAAAATTCAGCAATGACTCTACAATAGTCTCCTTGCTTTACTAAGTTTTTTGGGTATATTTTTTTTGTAATTGGGTTTTTAATAGGATTCCCTCTTTGGTTATTTTCAATCTTAGCGTAATATGCTTGATATTCTTTAAGTCCCTTAGGTATATGTGCATCAATATTAGTAATCCCTTTTGGTGAAATATCCCATACTTTAGAATTATAACTATCAAGTTTACTAGCAAAACGTTGAACTAAAGAAAACCCCCAACGATAAGCTTCTGTTTGTTGTTCGTTTCCTGTATTGATATATGGTGGATGTCCTGGGTTAAAGTGAATCATCCCTCGCTTTGATTCTGTTGGCAATGCAAAAGATTCTACCTCTCCCCAAAAAGGGGTTAAGAAATCTACATTTCCTTCAATAAGTAATTGATTCCAATCTTTTAAGCTTTTATCAAAACCTTTTTCACGGATATAATTGTTGACATATATAGGTTGCCAATGGTTTGGGTATACAAGCCCTGTTATGTCAGATGTTTCAGGTAATAAATTGTTGTTTTTTGGACGATAATGATCAGGTTCGTGTCTATCTTCTTCTTTAGAACCATCATTTTTGCCAAATAATAAAATTTGTTGAGCAATATAATTCCCTAAAGCTTCAGGACTTCCATTTACGTAATCTGTTGTTAGTGTTTTATTAATTTTAAATTGATGCTTATCGAAAGTAGATAATAAAATATCTATTGTCCTACCCTTACTTCCATATAAGTCATACCGAGCTTTTATAATATTGAAAGCTGCATAACTAATTGCTATGGTTCGTAGACTGTCAATGTTTTTTGAAATTCTTTTAAAATGAGGGTTAAAAGCAATCACTTTTCCATTTTTTTCTTTTCCTAGAAAGTAGGTGTTTTGTTTTTCATCATAAGCTGCCCATGCATCATGCATTGCTGCAGAAACATGAAATAAATTTCTAGCTTGGATGGTTGGTCCTTGACCATCTTCTTTTACCATTTCGAGCAAAGTATCCATCCACTCTCTAGCTATAGAGTTGTTTTTTTGGCTAACAGAGATTATTGGTGTTAGATAAACAAGAATATAGAAAAGTTGTTTCATAGGTTTCAATAGATTTTATTTTAGCGAATATATTGATTAATTCGATATTAGGGTGTATTAAATTTAGTGCTAAAATAACCTTAAATTTCAAAATATCTTATGCTGATTAAAAAAAGACAAGTACTAATAAAGCAATAACACGTACTTATATAGCGAATTAGTACATTTAAAACATAATTAATTAATGTTTTAGAAATATAAATTAATTATGTTTGTATACTAATTTATAAACTAACCCTATAATGTTAAAAAATCAACTTTTAATAACAGTATTGTTAATGCTATTTTCAGTAGTGTCCTATGGACAAATTGCGAATGAAGTTCAAGGAGCTGGATCCGGAGCAAGTCTTACATCAGCAGATTATGTAACCTTCTATGGAGATAGTTCTGGGCATAATCATACTAGTGGGTTGAATACAACCTATATTGGTTACAAGGCTGGGTATAGCCAAACTGTTCAAGCTGATAATACATTTATTGGTGCGTATTCAGGTGAATTCTCAACCTCAGGAACTGATAATGTTTTCATAGGAAAATATGCAGGGAGATACTGTAATGGAACTGATAATACGGTTATAGGTACCGAGGCTGGAATGGCAATGACTTCTGGGGCAAGTGATAATACTATCATAGGTGAGGAAGCAGGGCAAGCACTAATAGATGGAGATGACAATGTTTTTATTGGAGAAGACGCTGGATATAACACTATTGGTAGTAACGGTGGGTCTTCTTTACAGGGTAGTGATAATACATTTGTAGGAAGTACAGCTGGTAGAAGTAATACTACAGGTTACGGAAATGCATTTTTCGGTGATGAAGCGGGTTATGATAATACAACAGGTAAATGGAATACGGCAATTGGAGATTCTGCAGGAATTGATAATGGTGTTGGATGGCAGAACACATTTGTAGGTCACGGAGCGGGATGTGCTACTGAACATGGTGATCAGAACACTATGATTGGAGCCTACGCAGGTGGTGACAATAACAGAACAAACAATACATCAAATGCCAATCGAAATACCTACTTAGGAAACTCAACTGGGTTTTCAAATAGAGAAGGAAGTGACAATGTTGGTATAGGAGCTGGTGCAGATTTTGGAAATACTAATCGATCAAGATGTATTTTTATTGGAGGAACCGGATATGCAACTCACGGTCAATGGAGTGGAGATGGGTTTCATTCTGTAAATGCCAATGATGCAACTTCAATTGGATACCAAGCTCAAACAGATGGTCAATACGGAATTGGAATTGGTCACTATATGGATCAACACGGTGTTCAATCTGTAAGTATGGGATATTCAACAAACACGGAAGCAGCAGCAGATTATTCAGTTTTAATTGGTGCTACAGGATATTTGGATAAGGAATATACCGTAGGATTGGGTTACGCAACATCTGTTTCAGGGGTTAATTCAATTGCTGTAGGAGCAAATTCAATAGTGCAAAATGATGGCGCTATTGTTATGGGGTATGGAGCAACATCAACAGATCCAAGTGCTTTAGATCCTTTAAATAATATTGCTATTGGGTATGGTGCTAATGTACAAGGAAACAATGCTATCGCTATTGGTAATGCAGCTACAGCTGTAACTGATAATACAATGGTGTTAGGTGGGGCAACTTACCCCTTAAGTGTAGGTATTGGTACGGATGCACCTAATGCAAATGCATCCTTAGATTTAGCTGATACAAATAAAGGGTTATTGGTAAATAGAGTAACTAATGCAGAACGTACAACAATGATAACTACTCCTGCATCTGGAGTAGCTTTAACAACAACCGATGCTGGTTTAATGGTTTATGATACAGATGATAGTTTATTGTATATCTGGGATGGTACGCAATGGGGAGAAGTTGGTTCTAATGCAGGTTCTGGTGTAAGTGCAGTTCCAGATTTATTGAATTACCAATCATTAGTACGTGATAACTTAGGAAATATTTTAGCAAATCAATTAGTGAGTTTTAGAATCAATGTTATTGATGTAACTTCAGGAAGTACAACTGTATTTTCAGAAACTCATGATGTAACAACTTCAGCTCAAGGCTTGGTTAATTTTGAAATAGGTGGCGGAGCTATCGTTTCAGGGCTATTTACAGCTATCGATTGGTCTCATAATAATTCATTACAAATAGAGCTAGACGCAGCAGGAGGTTCAACATATGTTACAATGGGTACTACCTCATTTGTAAGTGTGCCTTATGCCTTGCGAGCTAAATATGCAGAGAATTTAACGTCTTCAACAAATGCTAAAATGAGTAATTCATCTGAAGATGATAGAATTGAGGCGTTGGAGAATGAAGTACAAGAGTTGAAAAAATTAATGAATCAGTTGTTGAAGAAAAAATAAATAGAGAAAGTTCTTTTTTTTAATAAGCCATGCAAAAATGTATGGCTTATTTAGTTAAATTAGTAGTGGTAAAATATATAAGCTATGAAAAGTAATATTTTGATATTAGTTGTCTTGTTAGTTTTGTATTTTCGGTTGTAAAAAAGGGATTTCCGAAATACATGCTGCAACAACAAGTAGTAAAGGATTAACGAATTTGTCTATTGGTTCTGGAACTCTTGTTAGGGGTGATTTTACTACTATAGATTGGGGAGCTGATAGCTATTACCTAAAAGTAGAAGCTGATGTTACCGGAGAACTAGTTGCCAAACATTAGGTACTTCCCAACTGGTAAGTGTACCATAGGCTCTACATGCGAAATCTGCTGATTAAATTACTGGAATCAGTTCATCTAAATTGAAAAAGGAGTTGGATGTTAAAACTAAAAAAATAAATCTTTAGAAAATAAAGTTTTGAAGTTGGAGAAAATGATGTGAAAAATATTAGATAGTAAGTAACTAAAAATAATCAGTTATTTTTGCTAGAATTAAAATTTAAGTAGAGAAAGTAAAAAAAAATAATTTTTTTGACTTTCAAGTTTTTATATACTAATGAACAAATTAAATTAAGTATGAAAAATATTGTTATTGCCTTATTATTGCTTACAACTATAGGTTATTCACAATCTATTGAACGTCAGGTAATCGGTTCTGCAGGAACTACACTTACTGATGGAGCAACCGCTTCAATTGATTTTACAGTAGGAGAATTAGTAGTATCCACGATTACCGATGGAACAACTACTTTAACTCAAGGGTTCCATCAAGGAGAAATACAATTAGCCATAAATTTGAGTGCAGTTGCTTTTTTACAAGGAGCCGCTTTATCTCCTAATACAGGAGAGGAAAGTTTAATGCGTGATGATTTAAGAGTTTCTGGTGATGTGCCAACAACATCTCCTTATACCGATGCAATAACATGTGTTGCAACAGTATTAAATACTGGAGGAACTTCTGGTACCGGTGATATGACTGATGATATTGTAGACTGGGTATTTGTAGAGTTAAGAGATGAAACGACTAATACTACGGTATTATATAGTCAGTCAGCTTTATTACAACGTGATGGAGATATAGTAGGAGTAGACGGTACATCGGCATTAAGTTTTACCGCAGCCTCTGGCAACTATCATGTAGCTATCAAGCATCGTAATCATTTAGGGATCATGTCTGCTAGTACAATAGCTTTATCAGCGACAACTACTGAAGTAAACTTTACCAATAGTACTAGTCAGATTACTTATGGAAGTAATGCTCAGACTAGTTTTGGTATGACTGCAGGTTTAGTTGGTATGTGGGCAGGAGATGTTAACGGAGATAGTATAATACAATATACTGGAGCTACCCCAGATTCACCAAGTATATTATCAAATGCTTTGAATGATGCTGGAAACTTCTTAAACTTACCAACTTATGTTGTTACAGGTTATAATGTAAATGATGTTGATATGAATGGAGATGCACAATATACAGGGTCTTCACCAGATACCCCATATATTTTACAAAACACGTTGTCACATTCAGGAAATTTTTTGAATTTAAGTACCTATTCAATACTAGAACAAATTCCACAGCAATAGAATAACAGACGAAAAAAATATTTTCAAATGAAGAAATTACTAAGCATTGTTATTGTACTATAAACTCAATAGCACAAGCCCCAGAAGGATTTAATTATCAATCAGTAGTTCGAGATGCAGCAGGAAATATTATTGACAATACTACTGTTGGTGTACAATTTGAATTGCACCAAACAACAGCTGGTGGTACAGTTATATACACAGAAATATATGCACTAACTACTAATAGACTATGGGTTAATGTCTAGTATAGTTGGTCAAGGAACAACTTCAGATCCATTTAGCACTATAGATTGGTCTTCCGATGCTTATTTTTTTACGTTCTTTTAAACAGTTAGTTTTGGATTCATGAAATCAAGATGTTTAAAATAATTATTATGCATATAAGGCAATAACTATTTTAAACATGTAAGGATTACGTATGTCCATTGAAAATATTAGAAATAAGCACATGAAAGAAATACTTATAGATAAAATTAATTTAGGTTTAATTATCATTTCATTCCTGTTGGCTTGCCTACTTCCTTTTGAGCTTTTTTTATTTGGATACGCTGTATTAGGACCTCTACATTACTTAACAGAAACAAATTGGATAGTAGATAAAAATTACTTTGTAGCTAATAATTACTGGAAGTATTTGGTTGTTTTCGGAGCATTTATTTATTCAATCCCTTATGTTGCTAGTCTGCCTTTTGTAAGAAATGCCTTGAGTGAAAATATAACACAGTTATTAACAGTTAAATTAAGTAGTTATACAAATGTTTTAATGTTTTTAGTATTTATAAATGCGTTAGTTTTTTTGTTTACTAGTAGAGCAAAAGCGTTTTGGATAAGTTTATTACTAACAATATTAATTTCAGTTTTTACATATACCTCAGAAGTATATGTGTTAATTAATGGCTTGTTATTGCCAACAATTATACATGTGTATGTGTTTACCATATTATTTATGTTATATGGTTTACAAAAAACGAAAAACAAAATAGGAAAGTTAAATGTTTCTTTAATGGTGTTACTTCCGTTATTGTTATTCTTTATTGATACAGATATTTTTAGTTATCGTTTTTCCGATATCGTAAAAGAAACCTATGTGGAGAATAAATTTCATTATCTAAATGCCAATCTAGCGAAAATATTAGGTGTTTATGATGGTTTAAAATTTTTCTTTTATGAAAAAGTAGACTTAAAAATTCAAATTTTCATTGCTTTTGCATACATATACCATTATTTAAACTGGTTTTCTAAAACAACAATTATCGGATGGCATAAACAGTTAACAGCCAAAAAATCGGTTACTATTGCTGTTGTATGGATTTCAATATTGATTTGTTATGCGTACAGTTATAGATTAGGAATAGTTGTGTCAATTTTTTTAAGTGTGATTCATGTGATGTTAGAATTTCCTTTAAATATGATTACCGTAAGGTCATTATTATTTAGTAAAAACCTGAATAATAGTTGATTATCGAAAATAAAGTCATCAGAATTTTATTCATAATGAATAGTTTTTAGTGATTCTGCCGAAAAGGCGCGGTAACCAACTATGGTATTCAGATAATTTTTGACCAATTAGTATGTTTTGAAATAAGGTTAAAAAACGGTTGGCAACATATTTTGATTCCTACCATAACCTTTGTTTTTATCATGATTTATAATAGGAGTAATTCCTAGCTCTATGGCAACTAAAACGACATCGTCAACAATATCAAAAGGAATTTCAGGATAGGTTTTTGTTAATGTATTTGCTGCGTTATAAGCAGGTAAAACAACAATTATTTTCTTATTTTTGACCATTAACCAATATTTTAAACCTTGAAATTATTAGATTTTCTGAATAGTAACAAACTTCATAAAAAGAAACACTTTTGGCTAGTTGTTTGTGTATTAATAACGGTTATAGTACTGAGTCCAAATTTGTATAACAATTTTTTAAATTGGGACGACACCGCTTATGTGATTAATAATGATTTGATAAAAAATTTTTCTTTTAATGGGATCAAAAATATATTTATTACTCCCGAAGTGGTCAGTACTTACGCTCCTTTAACACTGCTTTCTTTGGCTATAGATTATGCTATAGCAGGATTAAATCCTACAGTATTTCACTTGTTTAATTTGTTATTGCATATCGTTGTAGTTGTATTAGTATTTTATTTAATTCAACTATTGAGTAAAAATAAAATGATTGCTTTTGTAGCCGCCTTACTTTTTGGTATACACCCAATGCATGTTGAGGTAGTTGGTTGGATTTCTGCACGGAAAGATTTGTTGTATACCCTGTTTTTTTTAGGATCATTGATTGCCTATTATTTCTACAGCGATAAAGAATCAAAATATCCGAAGTATTATTACTACATAGCTTGCTTGTTGTTTTATGTACTGTCATTATTATCTAAAGGGGCAGCCGTTATACTTCCATTAGTATTGTTTTTGTTCGATTACTTAAAAGCGAGAAAATTTAATGCTAAATTGATTCTTGAAAAAGTTCCCTTTTTACTATTGAGTATATTTTTTGTAACGCTCGCTATACAAATGCTCGCCAAAGGGGGGGCAATGGAAGACCGTCAATTCACAACATTAGTAGATTCGTTGTCTGCAGGTTTTTACGGATTCGTTACTTATTTAATAAAGGCCGTTTTTCCTTTCAATTTAAGTGCGTATCATCCATATCCAAATCAATTAGGAGAATATAATCCATGGTATTACTATGCCGCAGCTATACCTGTACTTGTCTTGTTTTTTTTGGTGCTAATTAAATTTAATAAAAATAGAACCTTGGTATTTGGCTTTGGCTTTTTCATTGTTTCCTTAATTCCAGTACTACCCTTTGGTACTGCTGTAACAGCGGATAGACATACATATTTGCCATATTTCGGACTATTTTACCTCATAAGTTTAGGAGCTGTTTGGATGTATAAGTTTTCTAGTACAACTAAAAAAGGGATTGTAATTGGGCTACCAATTTATTTGGTGGTATTAGGAGTACTATCTTTTCAGTATTCGAAAACATTCAAAAACGGAGAAACTTTATGGTCTAATGTAATAGCACAATATCCAGATGATTTTCTAGCATATATGAATAGGGCTGATTATCGGATTTCTAAAAAGAAGTTTAAACAAGCAATCAATGATTCTGATATCGCCATTAAAATAAATCCACGATACCATTCTTTGTATTACAATAGGTCATTTGCTTATAATGGAATTGGAGAGAAAAGTTTAGCGATTGCTGATTTAACTCAAGTTATAAAAATGAAGACTAATTTTACATCTGCTTATTTAAATAGAGGGATATTATATGGCGAACATAGAAAAGCGAACTTAGCGATAGTAGATTTCACTAAAGTTATTCAGTTAGATTCAAATAATCATTTGGGGTATTATAATAGAGCATTGTGTTATAAAAAAACAAAGCAGTATGAAAATGGGCTAGCAGATGCATCAAAATCAATAGCATTAATGGAGTTGTTAGCCCCATCCTATTACTTAAGGGGTGAATTGCATTTATTAGAAAATGATGTAAATAATGCGTTTAAAGATTTCACGAAAGTACTTGCTTTGGATCCTTCAATGGCATCAGCGCATACGCAACGAGGTAATTTATGGCTAGATAAACGAAATTTCACAGAAGCTTTAAAGGACTTTAATAAAGCTGTATTGTTGGATAAAACACAAGTAGATGCCTATATTAATTTAGGAATCATTTACATGAACTTAAAAGAGTATCATAAAGCTGGGCTAAATTTTGAGTTGGCTAAAAAAAGAACTCCTAATAATTACTTAATTTATTATAATAAAGGGTTGTTGTTACAATTAAGTAATAAACAAGAATTGGCACTTAAGCAATTTGAATTATGTTTAAAACTAAACCCTAATTTTAAACCTGCTCAAAAGGTTTTTTTAAACAAATAGATAAGGTGTTATAATTAATTTAACCTTTAAAGTTTATTAAAGTCTAATAGAAAATGAAATACCATTTTCATGTAAAAAAACTATATTTGCCAAAAATTAAATCAATCAAAAATGATTAAAAAAATTACGCTATTACTTTGTGTTTTAGGTGCTTTTAACTTTACTAGTGCTCAAATAGGAAATTATGCGGTAGGACAAGGCTCAAGTGCTGCAATGACAAGTGATGATTATAATGTTGCAGTAGGAGATTCAACATTAGTCAAACAAGTAGGTGAGCATTATGTAACAGCTTTAGGGTATAAAGCAGGTTATAATAATGATGCAGACGAGAATGTATTTATTGGTTACGAAGCTGGGTTTACCAATATTACTGGGGCGGATAATTTATTTGTAGGTTTTAGAGCAGGGTATTATAACACTGCTACGGATGGAACTTTTTTAGGGAATGCTGCTGGATTTAATAATACTGATGGAGCAGATAATACCTATATAGGAGAACGATCAGGATCTAGAGCAACTTCAGGTGATGATAATACATATATAGGTGCTAGTGCAGGACCATCGTATTTTATTTATGCAACAACAACTGCAACAACAAGTCCAGCAACAGGTTCAGATAACACAGCGGTAGGATCTTCTGCTGGTTACAACTTAACTACAGGGTATCGTAATGTTTTTGTAGGAAATGAAGCTGGTTGGGATAATACTACAGGATACTGGAATACATTTGTTGGGGATTCAGCAGGAACCGATGTAGGGGTTGGTTTTAAGAACACTTTTATAGGTCAAGGTGCTGGTGCTGCAACCGAACATGCTGATGAAAATACATTTATAGGTGTAAAAGCAGGATGGGACAATAATAGAACGAATGATACAGACACCTCAGATAGGAATACTGCTGTTGGAGCTTACGCAGGTTTTGCAAACAGAGAAGGTGAGGATAATGTAGTCATGGGAGCTTTTGCAGATTTTGCAAATAATGGTTCTAATGGTACTACAGGTCAAGAATATAATGCACGTAATATTATTATTGGTGCTTCTGCAAGATTAGATGGAGGAAGTTATAGCCAGGGGGCTAATGATGCGATAATAATGGGGTATAATGCGGATGGTGATGCAAGTCAAATAGTAGGAATTGGATCTGAATCAGATGTATTAGCGAGTGGATCTATAGGAATTGGATATTTGGCAAATATAGCGAAATTAAACACGGTGGGTATTGGGTATTCAGTAGATATAGATAACAAAGAGGCTGTGGCTATAGGAGCTAATACAATCATTCAAAACGATGGTGCTATAGTATTGGGGTATGGAGCTAACTCTACAGATTTAGCAGGTAATGACGAATGGGGAGATCCGTTTCCAAAAGCTACCAATACAATTGCAATTGGATATAATGCAGCATCTAGTGGAGGCTATTCTGTAGCAATAGGTAGTAATGCAACTGCAGCAACTGATAACACAATGGTATTAGGTGGCGCAACTTATCCATTAAGTGTTGGTATTGGTACTGATGTACCAAATGCAAATGCATCTTTAACTTTAGATGACACTAATAAGGGGTTGTTAGTAAATCGTTTAACAACTGCTCAAAAAACAACTCTAGAAGGAAACTTAACTACTGTGGAAAACGGGATGGTAGTTTATGATACAGATTTAAAAGGATTGTATGTATGGGATGGAACGCAATGGTTGAATACATTAGCTGATAATTTAGGAAGTCATACGGCAACAACAACTTTAGATATGGCAACTAATAATATTGAAGAGGTAACGTATCTTGATTTTGATAATGTATATGGAAATGGGATTCGTTTTTGGAATGGAAATGACAATTATAAAATTACTTATGGTAATGGTAATGAATATAATTATGGATCTGTTACTAGTAGCAGTATAAAAACTACTAATAGCAGTGGTACAGGTAGAGGTTGGACTTGGGGAGTAAATGGGCAAACACCTATTGCTGCTATAGATAATACAGGTAAAATGCAAATAGCAGGTGATTTAACTATTGGCGCGTACACCTTACCAAATACTGATGGTACCACCGACCAAGTATTAAGTACAGATGGTACAGGCGCAGTTACATGGGTAGATGCTACGTTGGATACAGATGCACAAGATTTAGAACTTTCTTTGAATACCTTAAGCCTTACGAATGATGGAACTACGGTTGATTTATCGGGCTATTTAGATAATACGGATAGTCAGGAGTTAAGTTTATCTTCTAATATTTTGAGTATTTCAGGCGGAGGTAATACTATAGATTTATCAGGGTATTTAGTTGATACTCTATTAACCGAAGCACAGGTAGATTCATATGTGTCTAACAATGGGTATTTAACCACTTTTACAGAAGTAGATGGTTCTACAACCAATGAAATACAATCATTAAGTTTATCAAGTGCTGATTTAACAATTAGCTCAGGAAATACAATAGACCTATCATCATTAACTAGCGATTTAGAAATTAGAGTAACTGCTTTAGAAAACGCAGCGCAAGCTTCGGGAACCGATAAAACCCCACAGCAATTTAATTATCAAGCAGCGGTAAGAGATGGAAGTGGAAGTGTGTTAGCTAATACCTTGGTTAATTATCAAATTAGTATTTTGAAAGGATCTAGCTCAGGAATCACATCGTATTCTGAAACACATTCGGCAACAACAAGTAGTAAAGGATTAACGAATTTGTCTATTGGTTCTGGAACTCTTGTTAGTGGTGATTTTACTACAATAGATTGGGCAAATGATATATACTATTTACAAATAGAAGCCGATGTTACCGGAGGAACAAGCTATCAAAAATTAGGTACTTCCCAATTGGTTAGTGTACCATATGCATTACATGCAAAATCAGCCGATTATTTGACTGGAATGAGTTCTTCTAAATTAAAGAAAGAATTAGAAGCTAAAGACGCTAAGATTGAAAAATTAGAAAATGAAATGCAAGCGCTTAAAAAATTGATGATACAAGTGTTGAATAAAAAATTATAAGAGAATTCTATTTTAAATAAGCTAGCTTCTGGATTGTTTTATTACGAATTGTACATGGTAGGACAATATGTTGATAGTAAAAAGATAGTAGTTGAGTAAACTGATTGTTTCTAAAAATAAAAAACCACTTGAAATTTCGTGTG
>JABSPO010000039.1 GCA_013214625.1 Flavobacteriaceae bacterium | reverse complement strand
CCAACTTCTTGAGCTTTTTGAGCTAAGTAATAAGGATCTACACCAATACAGTGCCCTCCTACTAATCCTGGTTTAAATGGCAAAAAGTTCCACTTGGTTGCAGCTGCTTCTAACACCGCATGCGTATCAATATCTAGTTTATTAAAAATTTTAGCCAACTCATTTACAAAAGCGATATTAATATCTCTTTGTGCGTTTTCTATAACTTTTGCTGCTTCTGCTACCTTAATTGTTGGTGCTAAATGTGTCCCCGCAGTAATAATTGATGCATACAAATCATTTACAACTATTCCTATCTCAGGTGTAGAACCAGAGGTTATTTTTTTAATTTTAGTTACTGTATGTTTTTTATCACCTGGGTTGATACGCT
The DNA here is from genome assembly GCA_013214625.1 of Flavobacteriaceae bacterium. Lineage (GTDB taxonomy): Bacteria > Bacteroidota > Bacteroidia > Flavobacteriales > Flavobacteriaceae. Next base: position 16,086 of record JABSPO010000039.1, on the reverse strand, counting down.
CTGGAGAATATCCGCAATAAAAATCTTTATTAAATTGTAATCCACTTATTTTTTCTAGAACAGGAACACAATCATCCTCAGTAGCCCCAGGATAAACAGTTGATTCATATATAACAATATCTCCCTTCTTCAATACCTTACCGATAGTTTCAGAAGCTTTGATTAATGGTGTTAAAATTGGTCTATTATTCTTATCTACTGGAGTTGGAACCGTTACAATAAAAATAGTACAATCTTTTAAGTCGTCATTAGTACAACTTAAAAGCAAGCCTACATTTGTAGGTAAATTAAGTACTGATTGTAAATTATCATCTGAAACTTCCAAGGTGCTGTCGTGCCCAGAATTTAAGTCATCTACCCTAGCTTGATTTATATCAAAACCAATAACAGTATATTTTTTGGCAAACTCAACTGCCAATGGCAATCCCACATACCCTAAGCCAATGACAGCAATTTTTTTATTTTGTAAGTTCATTTTTCTCTTTTATCTATACTCTTTAGAGTAAATCAATAACTATCATTTTATCAAAGAAATTGCTTCTTTTAAACTAGCTCTCCAGTACGGAATTTCTATTCCTAAATTAGTCTTCAATTTTGATTTATCCAAAACACTATAATGCGGTCTTTCTGCTGAAGTTGGATATGCCGTTGTTGGTATTGCGTTGATAATAATTTTAGTATTACTTAAATCAAAAATCGCATTTGCAAAATCATACCAACTAGCAACCCCTTCATTACTGTAATGATATACTCCATATTTATTACTATCTGACTCAATAATTTCCACAATGACTCTCGCCAAATCCTTAGCATATGTTGGGCTACCTATTTGATCAGAAATAACCGCTAACTCACTACGTTCACTACCCAATCGAAGCATTGTTTTCATAAAATTATTAGCATATTCAGAATACAACCAAGAAGTTCTTAATATAAAAAACTCCTTCAAAGTATCTTGAATTTTTTTTTCGCCATCTAATTTTGTTTTTCCATAAACAGACAAAGGATTTGTTTCGTCATTTTCTGTATACGGAATATATGATTTTCCATCGAAAACAAAATCGGTTGACACATGTATTAACTTCGTATTATTATTTTTACATGCTTCTGCTAAACTTTTAACTGCTATAACATTTACTTTCTCAGCTTTTTCAAAATCAGATTCTGCTAAATCAACATTTGTATATGCAGCGCAATTAATACAGTATTTATAATTAGACGTTTCAAATGCAGATTTAACCGACTCTTTATTTGTTATATCTAACTCCTTCGAACTAGAAAACACAAATTGAATTGTTGGATGTAGTTTAGAAATTTCTTGTAAACACAATCCTAATTGACCATTTGCGCCTGTAACTAAAACTTTATTCATCTTAAAAACAATTCTTTTACTGTTTGTAAAACTAAATCCTTTTCTGACACCAAAAACTCATTTGACCCTAATACCCAATCAATATTTAATGTTACATCATTATAGATTATTCCTCCTTCAGATGCTTTGTTATAAAAATTATCACATTTATAATTAAATACAACTGTATCACTCAGTACTATAAAACCATGAGCAAAACCTCTTGGCACAAATAATTGCTTTTTATTTTCGGCAGACAAACGTTCTGTAACAACCTGTAAAAAAGTGTCAGAATCAGGTCTGATATCTACTGCGACATCTAACACCTCACCATGAGTTACTCTAACCAATTTTGCTTGCGCATGTTCCCCTTTTTGAAAATGCAACCCTCTTAAAACTCCTTTTGTAGAAAAGGATTCATTATCCTGTACAAAACCTACTTTTGAACCGGTTAATTCTTCAAACTTTTCTTTATTATAACTCTCAAAAAAATAACCTCTATCATCATTAAACACCCTTGGCTCAATAACAAAACATCCTTTTAGTTTCGTTTCAATAACTTTCATTAATCTTCAATAATACTCATTAAATGTTTTCCGTAACCACTTTTTAATAAAGGTGTTGCTAAAACTCTTAATTCATCTTTAGTTATAAAACCACGTCTATATGCTGCTTCCTCAATCGCACCAATTTTTAAGCCTTGACGCTCTTCTATTACTTGCACAAATTGAGACGCCTGCATTAAAGAAGTAAACGTACCTGTGTCTAACCAAGCGGTACCTTTGTCGAGTATACTCACTTTTAATCTTCCCTGCCTTAAATACTCCTTATTCACATCAGTTATTTCAAGCTCACCGCGATGACTAGGCTTGATGTTTTTAGCGATTTCTACCACATCATTATCATAAAAATAGATACCTGGAACTGCAAAATTAGATTTTGGCTTTTCTGGCTTCTCTTCTATAGATACTACTTTTCCATTTGCATCAAAATCAACTACTCCATAACGTTCAGGGTCGAGAACATGATATGCGTACACAATTCCTCCATCGGGATTATTATTTTGTCTTAATAAATCGCCTAATCCAGTACCGTAAAATATATTATCTCCTAAAACTAAGGCTACTTTTTCTTTCCCTATAAAATCAGCGCCAATTATAAACGCTTCTGCTAAGCCATTTGGTTCTGGCTGAACTGCATATTCAAAATTACATCCCAGTTTTTTACCGTTACCTAGTAATTTTTCAAATAGCGGCAAGTCTTGTGGTGTTGATATTATTAAAATTTCGCTAATACCTGAATTAATTAATGTTGACAGTGGATAATAAATCATCGGCTTGTCAAAAATCGGCATTAACTGCTTACTTACCGAAAGAGTAAGTGGATGTAAACGTGTTCCCGAACCTCCAGCTAAAATAATCCCTTTCATGTGTTATTTTTTATATTTATTAATATACCAAGTAATCGTTTTTAAGATACCTGATTCAAAATTTTCATCAGCTTTCCAACCTAATTCTTTTTCAATTTTAGTAGCATCAATTGCATATCTGAAATCGTGTCCTGCTCTATCTTCAACAAAACTTTTTAATTCTTTATAAGAACCTCCATTTGTTCTAGGTGATTTTTCATCTAATATTGAACAAATTGTATCTACAATATACATATTGGTACGTTCATTCCTTCCTCCAATATTGTATGTTTCTCCAGAAACACCAGTATTAAAAGCTATTTCAATCCCTTTACAATGATCTAAAACATATAACCAATCACGGATGTTTAAACCATCACCATAAATAGGAATATTCTCCTCAGACAGACATTTTCGAATAATGGTTGGTATCAACTTTTCATCATGTTGATTAGGTCCATAGTTATTAGAACAGTTAGTAGTAACTACATTCATTCCATAAGTATGGAAATAACTACGGACAATAAAATCTGATGATGCTTTTGAAGCACTATAAGGACTATTAGGCGCATAGGAAGTTGACTCCATAAACAAACCCTCTTTCCCTAATGTACCATACACTTCATCGGTAGACACATGCAAAAACCTAGAATTCTCATGTCCTGATTTCACCTTATTAGGCCCATCCATCCATGACTTATAAGCAACATCTAACAAGTTAAAACTACCTACAATATTTGTTTCAATAAAAGCTCCTGGATTTTTAATAGAATTGTCCACATGGGACTCTGCTGCAAAATGGATTACATCTGTAATTCCATGTTTTTCAAATAACTTTTCTATTAAGTTTCTGTCACAAATATCGCCTTGAATAAAATGATACCTTTCATGATTTGTTACTGACTTTAAATTATCTAAATCCCCTGCATAGGTAAGTTTATCCAAATTATAAACAATAATACTTTCATCATTTAATATATGTTCAATAAAGTTTGAACCTATAAAGCCTGCTCCTCCAGTGACTAGTATTTTTTTCATCCTTAATGTCTATTATAATTTGCTACAAACTTATTAAATCTCATCCCAAAGAGCGCTAAAAGAACCAAAATAAATACTGCTAGAGGAAACATAAATTTCATTTTATTCATTAGGCCTCCGCTTACTGAACCAATTAACTGAAAATCCGAAACAACTTCAAACAATTGATTTTCTTTAATTGCATCTTCTTCAAGAGTTGTTAATTTTTGTTGTTCAGCTATTTGCAATTGTAATAATTCAAACTCCTTTGTTTGTTTTTGTTCGTCTGCCAATTTCAATGCTGTTGAACCAAAAAGTTGAACGGTTTGATTTTTAGTTTTAGATAATTCCGTTATATATACCTTCTTTAAAGAATCAATATCCCTTAATGACTTTTCTATTGAAGCCTTCTTTAACTTAAACAATGTATCTTTTTTCCTCTTATTTTCTTTAGAATACTTGTCCGATTTAAATGTTTTTTTAAACCCTTTTGATAACTTTCCAAATACATTATTGATAGATGATTTTACTTCTATTTCATACAACCTTGCGTCATAAATTGTAATATTTTCAACAAAATTCTCATACGTTACAGTTGAGGCAGCAATAGAATCTAACGATTTCATAAAACCATTAAACAATCTTGTTTTTTCTTTTTCACTTTCTGGGCCATCTTTAATATCAAACCCTTTAAGACTTTCTGCTTCTTCTTTATTTAAATTAAAAAGACTAGATAGTTTATCAAGTTTCCGATTACTAACTAACTCATTATAATACCTGATATTAGTAACTAATTGGTATTTACTATCAAACAACGGTTTAACTATCATCTTTGAAGCGTAAACCTTTGGTTGGTACATATCATATGAATAACCTACTCCAAAAGCTACAATAACAACAATCGAAACTTTAATGAAATTTTGCTGTAGTATTTGAAGAAAAACAATAAACACATCAAATACCGACTTCACTCCGCTGAATATAAGTCTTATAAGCCCTTTTACCTTACTTTCAAAAAAACCAAAAAGCTGCAATAAATCTATCTCTTCAGAATTATTTTTATTACTTAAATTGTCACTCATTATCTCTAATTAATTTAGTATTTGTTTTAATATCTTTTGTGTAATAATATACGTTGGTTTAACCCCTGTTGTTCCTAAACCACCTGAAGCTAATGTACTCCCTGTTTCTAACGGATTATCTGATGCATAATACGCATAACGCACTTTTACATCTTTAGCAATACTCCCTCTTACTTTAGAAGCCGATTGAATTGCTTTTTGATAATGAGCCCCTTCCATTTCTAAACCGATAACATTCCAAGTTGACTCATAAAAGAATTTCAATATATCTTTGTTTTGCAATGAAGTCCCTAAAACAGTAATCATTGCTCCTTCAACAACATTAATTCCTTGATCAGCAAAATCTTTTGCTGATAACTCATTCTCAAAAGGATAATTATCCGCTGTTCCTTCAAATATATGAGCTGAAGGTATCATAATATCTCCTTTTCCTCCTTCTAAAATACCAGCCTTACCCATAATAGATAATGACTTAATATCTAAATGAATTAATTTATCATCTTGTTGATATGGCCTAAGTAATTCGTCTATTGTTTCATAAGCTTGCTCACCAAAAGCATAATCCATAACGATAATAACTTCATTTTTTGTTTTATCTATTTTAGATACATTAAAAATTTGCACGTTAATATTTGTTCCTGAATCATCTTTTAAATAAATCATCCCGTTATCCAACGCTTCTTTTAAAACTTTATTGCGTAAGTCCTTGTTTTTATCGTCACTTAAGGCTTCGTAAATTTCAAAGTTTGATTTTTTTTTCAACTCTGACTTTAAAGCAAATGGCACAAATAGAGTATTCATAACACTGTGCATGTTGGCGCTTATGATATGAATTGGTCTATCTAACAATCCTTCTTTTACCAAAGTTTCTTTTATATTATTCGACCAAATTTCACCGTGAATATGGTGTCCCAGACGCTCTCTTAACACAGGAGTAAAAGTCACTACGCGTTTCTGCTCACCCATTTCTTCTTCAATAGCTAATTTTCCTAACCAGTAAATAATACTTAAAAACCGATCTGGGTTTTTAGCCAACGCATAATCATCATAAACACTGGATACTTCAGAAAACGTTCTTCCTAGTATATTTGCGGTATGTGTAAGTGCTATTTCTTTTTCTTTAATCGTTAGTTTTTTTGTTGAACTAACCGCTTTCTCTAATTTTAACCAATCTCTTTTTAACTCTCCATCATCACCAATAACAACTCTTTTCATTATTTTATGTGACTCTAAAAATAGAAATGTAAGGTGGGTAAGAATATCATAAATTTCGGATCTTCCTCTGGTAATTTCTATATTCATTTGCTCCGCATCAATCCTGTAGCAATTCCTTCTCCTTTTTAAAGGCATTAGTACTTCAAAATGCGATTTTGAATATCCTTCATCTGAAGTTAAATTAATGTATTTGCATTCCTCTATTCCAATCGGAAGCCTATCAATAACATATTTAAGTCCGTTTAGCTCTACTTTTTCTTCTGCTATTGACCCATAAATTTCTGGACGTAAAAGCAACAATGCTTCACGTAATGTCTCTCCTGAAATACCCATGGGTTTATAAAACCCTCTATTAAACAAATGACGCATAGTAACATGTAAACGCTCAATGGCGCTTGAGCTTTCCTGTGCTCTTGTTCTTACTATTACTTGTTTAATTTTATTCATATTGGGTAATTGTAAGCAAATATAGGCTTTCCGTGGCTAAATGTAGAACTTAGACAATTTATCTGCTATTACTCTATTATCCGAAAGTCTTGGGAGTTTGTTCTGTCCCCCCAGCTTCCCTATTGATTTCATATAATTATGAAATCCGTTTTTAGCTATTTTTGTAATTTCTAGTTTTCGCAATACTTTCCCTTCAATTAAATCAAAATAATACGCATTTTGCTCCTGTAAAGACAAGTCAATTTTTTTGGTAAAATCTTCCATGTCCTCAGGTTCATTTTCAAACTCAATAAACCACTCATGATATGGTAATCCCCTTTCTGGGGTTATTTGTGGCGCTACAGTAAATTCATTTATTCGTATCTCAGTACCTAAAACCGCTTCCTGTAAAGCTTGTTCTACTTCTTTTCCTATTACGTGTTCTCCAAAAGCAGAAATAAAATGTTTTATTCTCCCTGAAACAACAATTCTATATGGTTTCGTTGATGTAAACTGAATTGTATCACCAATATTATATGCCCACAATCCAGCAGTCGTAGAAATTATCATCACATAATTAACACCTATTTCAACATCTTTTAAAGTAATTCTTTTTGCATTTTCATTAGAAAAATCAGCAGCTTTTACAAATTCATAAAATATTCCAGAATCCAATTGCAATAACATCCCTTTTTCTTTTTGAGAATCTTGAAATGCGAAGAACCCTTCAGAAGCAGGGTACAATTCTATACTATCTACTTTTCTCCCTATTAAGTTTTCAAACTTATTTCGATAAGGCTCATAATTAACCCCACCATAAATAAATAGATTAAAGTTTTTAAAAAGTTCGCCTACTGGCTTATTTGTTTTCTCTACTAGTTTTTCGAAATACATTTGAACCCAAGAAGGAATTCCAGAAATGATTGACATGTCCTGAGCAACAGTCTCTTCAACTATAGCATTTACTTTGGTTTCCCAATCATCAATGCAATTGGTCTCCCAACTAGGCAATCTATTCTTTAATAAATATTTAGGAACATAATGCGCCACAATACCGGATAACCTACCTAATTTCACCCCATTTTGTTCTGATAAAACCGGACTTCCTTGTAGAAAAATCATTTTCCCATTTACAAAACGGGTATTCTTTGTTTCTGCGATATAACACATAATTGCATTTCGTGCATTTGTAGTATGTGTTGGCATGGATTCCTTTGTAATAGGAATGTATTTTGCCCCAGAAGTAGTCCCAGATGTTTTAGCAAAGTATAAGGGCTTGTTAGGCCATAGAATATTCTCTTCTCCAGCTACAACTTTATCTACATAAAAACGCAAGCCTTCATAATCACGAATAGGAACTTGTTTCACAAAGTCATTATGAGAGTTAATACTCACAAAATTATGATCCTTTCCAAACTCAGTTGATGTAGCAACACTTATTAACTCTTGAAAAACGCGCTCTTGTGTAGTTAACGGGTCATTGACCCATTTATCCATTCGTCTTCTTACCCTTAACGCTAAAGGTAATGCTAGTATTGATTTAAATGACATATGATTGGGTTAAAAGGCTATAAAATTAGTAGGATCTAAGGCATGACCATCACTCCAAAGTTCAAAATGTAAATGCGGACCTGTAGTCAATTCGCCCGTAGCTCCTGAGAAAGAAATTACTTCTCCAGTTTCTACATAATCTCCTTGTGATTTATTTATTGAAGAGTTGTGCTTATATACCGATAATAATTTATTGGCATGCTCTATAATAATTACATAACCAGTATCTGCGGTCCATTCTGCAAATATGACTCTTCCATCTGAAACAGACTTAACTGCTGTCCCAACTGCAACAACTACATCTACGGCAAAGTGTTTATCTTCCGGTTTAAATCCCTCAGAGATACTTCCTTTTACCGGGGGAAACAATACAAAGTTCACCTTTTCCCGCTCCCCTTCTAATAAATTATATTTATCCTCTCTTGCTACTTTTTCTCGTAACAACGAATCTTCTTTAGAGGTTGGGATAGAGATAAAAACTTCATTATTAGTTTCATTCCCATTAACTTCTTTCAAACTATCCAACGGAAACACATCACCCATAAGTACTCTACGAATACTATTTAATTGCTTTTTATTTATCAGTAATGCTACTTCTAATGAATCCGCTTTACTGACAAGCTGATGTGCTTTATTTTTTAAAGATGTAGAAGAATAGCCTGGAATATACTCTCTTAAAGGGGTAAATGCTATTAAAACCGTAGTGAGTGCAATTAGTGCAATAATTGAAAAACCCGAAATTACAAATACATTTAAACGAGTAAGATTAAAGGAGAGTTTCTCCTCAAAAGTATCATCATTTAAAATTACCAAGCGATACTTACTCAGTAGTTTTTGTTTGAATTTTTTCTTTTTACTAGTCATAACAGTACAAATATAACCCTTGTTACACTAAAAATTAAGTTTTAAATGCTTGTTTTCAACTTTTCTTAGTAAATTTGTTACATCAAAATTTAGATACATTATGATTTCATTAGGAATATTTTTAGGATTTGTAGGACCATGGCAATGGATTGTTATCGGTGTAGTTATTTTGCTGTTTTTCGGAGGAAAGAAAATCCCTGAATTAATGAAAGGTTTAGGTGGTGGAATTAAAGAATTCAAAAAAGCAACCAAGGAAGAGGAAGAAGAAGCTAAAAAAGTAAAAGATTCTAAAGAGTAATCTTTACTTTTTAGAACTTCATGATATCTAAAACCTTCTCGTAAAACAGAAGGTTTTATTATTTCCCTCCAGTTGGTTTTACTAAATAATTGTACCCTGCAAAGATTAATTCTCATTCAGGTCATCTCGAATACTATATATTACAATGCTAAAAACTGATCTTAGGAAATTATACAAATCTAAACGCAACGAATTATCGCTATCAGAAATAGACGAGTTAAGTTTGCAAATAGCTAATCGACTATTAAAGCTTTCTGTTTGGGATAAAACATATTATCACCTGTTTTTAACTATAGAGGAACAAAAGGAAGTACAAACTGAATATATCTTACATATTCTACATGCTAAAGACAAAGAAGTAGTTGTTCCGAAAAGCGACTTCAAAACGGTAGCGCTAATCAACTACCTACTAACTGATAATACTAGAATACAGAAAAATAAATACAACATTCCTGAACCTGTTGATGGTATTGAAGTTCCTAATAATAAAATAGACGTAGTATTTATTCCTTTACTGGCTTTTGATGAGAAAGGAAATAGGGTTGGCTATGGCAAAGGGTTTTATGACAACATGTTAAACAAATGCACCCCAGATTGCATTAAAATTGGAGTTTCCTTTTTTGAAGCTACCGAGGATTTAATAACTGATGTTTTCGAAGGTGATATTCCGCTAGATTATTGTATTACTCCTGAGAAAACATATTCTTTCAAATAAAAACAGCTATAACCCAGGATTACTAAATGAACATTTGGTGCTATACTGTACCGTTACATGAAATTTTGTTAAAAAGAGAAAATGATACTTTATAATAACAAAAGAAAGCGTCATGCTGAACTTGTTTCAGTATCGCATCATGGAGGAAATAGAAGAAGCTCTACTTCCGTATGAGACCCTGAAATAAATTCAGGGTGACGAAATATTACAATCCTTCAATGATAGTCTACCGAAGCGCCATATAAGAGTTGATCTTCATCCGAATTATTCAACAAAGCTGAATAAACAAAGTAATAACCGTTACTCTCCTAAAAACAACGCTTTTAACTCTTTTGCATCAGTAGGTTTCATTCTACCTGCTAAAATTAAACTCAATTGTTTACGGCGTAAGGCTCCTTCAAATCGTTCTTTTTCTAATTCAGTTTGAGGATCAATTTCAGGAACTTTAATTGGCGAACCGGTATTATCTACAGCTACAAAAGTATAAATACCTTCATTTGCTTTAGTTCGAAACCCTGACTCCCTGTCTTCAATCCAAACATCAATATACACCTCCATTGAACTCGTAAAAGCTCTTGAAACTTTTGCTTCAATAGTCACTACACTTCCCGTTGGAACTGCTTTATTAAAAGCAACATGATTTACTGATGCAGTTACAACAATACGCCTGCAATGTCTTCTAGCAGCAATACTTGCCGCACGATCCATACGCGATAACAACTCTCCTCCAAATAAATTATTTAACGGATTTGTTTCTCCAGGTAACACTAAATCAGTAACAGTGGTAAGAGAATCTATAGGATGTTTTGCCGTCATATTACAATTTTTAAACAAAGGTAAAAGGAAATACGATTTAATTAACGTTTTACTAAAAAAACATTAATTATCCAATAAAGCAATAACTATGTGGCAGCTGTCATTACTTTTTATAAATAAGCCCGCTGGCGGGTTAGTCTAATTTTTTCACTAACAACCACGCACCAGAATTATGTGATTTTTTAATAGCTCTTAATGTCGTTAACGCTTCTGCTTTATCAACAATACTTGCATACACAACTTGATGTAATCCGTATTTATTTTGACCAATTTTTCTAGCAGAAAACCCAGCCTTTTGTAATTGTTCTATTTTCTTGTCAGCATTTTCTTCAAAACGAAAAGCACCAGCAATGATATGATAGCTACCTACTTGCTTTTTTTCTACTGAAATATTAAATATGACCTCAGGAACCTCTATTGGACTTACGTCAAAAAAAGAAGCTCTTTGATAAGCTTTACGATCAACCTCAGAAGGCACTTTGTCATTATGAGTAGTAACATCTTCCATTTTCGAAGTATATCCTTTACCTAACATCGCTGACAAACCAAGTGCAACCACAGCAACTGCCGCATATTTTAAATAAGAACGCTTCGCTTTAACTCTTGTTTCTGGAATAAATGCAATTGGTGCTTTTTCTTCTAAAACAGCTACTTCTTCCTTATAAACTTCACGTAAAACAGGTACTTTGTATGTTGACTGTAAACCAAATGCAGTAGTTAAGTAATTGACTTCTTCTAGTGGTGCAAATTGAAGTTTCCCTTCATTATTTAATGAAAAATGCCCGATTTTCTCAAACAACACCGTTTCTCCAGCTATTAATTTCCCTTTTATGCTAGTAACATAATCAGTGATTTTTTCAACCGCTTCCGTATATGAACATTGATCAGCTCCTACAATATGGTTTGCTAACAAGCCATCATTTTGTTTTAACTGCTCGTTAAAACAAATTACTTTCCTTGGTGGCAAAAATACATTTGTAGTCACATCCATTACTGCATTATGCTTCTGTGTTAAAAACGCTCCAAATTCAGGAACCAATACACATTCATATCTGTATAATAAATCGCTAATGTAATTTGTTAATGCCATTGATAAGTACTTATTAGTTATTAAACCCGAATTACGCATCTGAAAATCTATTAGACATTCTTATTACCTCATTCGGCTTAGACAAATTTACATTTTTTTAAAAAAGTAGCAATTCGGTTATACAATAGTTATTAACAATCAGATATTTTCGGTAACTTTAAACTGATAATCAAACCATTAAATGACTGAAAAAGATTTACTATATACACTTGCTTTACAAAAAGCTTCGAAAATTGGTGATATTACCGCAAAAAAATTAATTCAGCACTGCGGTTCTCCAGAAGAAATATTTAAAGAAAAGGCTGCTGTATTACAATCTATAAATGGTATAGGGAGTTATCTTACCAAATCCATTAAAGGCGCCTCAATATTAATCGATGCTGAAAAAGAGCTGAATTACTTAGAAAAAAACAATATCAAGCATTGGTACTTTCAAGAAGAAGCATATCCAAACCGTTTAAAAAACTGCATTGACGGACCAATATTATTGTTTCATAGTGGTACTATTAATTTAAAGCAACAGAAAATAATTAGTATTGTTGGTACGCGAAATATTACAAACTACGGAAAAATACTATGTGAACAAATAATAGAAGAGTTAAGTATTTTAAATCCGATTATTGTTTCTGGGTTTGCATATGGAACAGACATTACAGCGCATAAATCTGCTATAAAAAACAACATACAAACCATAGGGTGTTTGGCACACGGATTAAATCAGATATACCCTAAGGTTCATAAAAAGTATATTCATGAAGTTGAAAAAAATGGTGGGTTCGTTACTGAGTTCTGGAGCACTTCTAATCCTGATAGAGAGAATTTCATAAAACGGAACAGAGTTATCGCTGGCTTATCAGAAGCTACCTTAGTGATAGAAAGCGCTGAAAAAGGAGGTAGCTTGATTACTGCTGATATTGCCAACTCCTACAACAGGGAGGTTTTTGCTACTCCTGGTAGACCAGAAGACAAACTAAGTATTGGCACCAATAACCTAATTAAGTTACAAAGAGCTCAATTGATTACCTCTGCAGCAGATATTATTTATATGCTCAACTGGGAAACAAAACACAGTGCTGTTAAACCTATACAACCACAACTTTTCATAGAACTCAATGAAACTGAAGAAACAATTGTAAGCTTCTTAAAAGGAAAAGACAAAGTAGATCTAGACACTATTGCTATTTCCTGTCAGCTACCTATCTATTCTATTTCTTCAACACTATTAAACCTAGAACTCAAAGGAATCATCCGACCACATCCTGGAAAACAATTTGAATATATTGGATAAAAAAAAGACTGCCTTCTCAGACAGTCTATATATTTCTATTTTAAATAACTTAAACAATTACATTCCTAATACCCTTACATTATCCACACGGTAAGTACCATCTAATAACGGATCAGTCCCTGCACCTGTTACTTTAAAGGCTACATATAACGTTCCTGTATATGAAGAAACATCTATAAAGCCTGAGTTGACAAAAACATTACTTGAATCACCCATAGTTACTAAATTTGCGCTTATCGGCTCCCAAGTCGCTGCTAAAACATCAGCACCATCATAATCAGTAGACACAAATACCTCGATTTTATTAAAATTTGAGGTAATACTTTTTTTAGCGGTTTGAAAGTCTAAAAATTCTGAAGTTTGTGCATCCATATCAATCCCTGGAGAAACCAACCAACCAATATTACTTGCATCCCCAGTACTTGCACAACTAAATTCTGCAAATTTAAGACCACTTGATACCTGTTCTGTCCATAGTTCTCCTCCTGCTTCTGCAAAATTCGTCCAATTAGGGATATCTAAATTTGAATTATCATTTGCTGTTTCAAAATCCTCTTCAAAAACAGTGGTAAAAAGACTTGTATCTAAAGGCGTACATCGTTCTGAGCTAAAATCAACATCATTTGGGCTATTCAATGCCATTACTATATTGTCTCCATCATAATCTTTAGTTATAATACCAGATATAACCCCATTACCTGTAGGCAAAATAAGATTTTTAAAATCCGCAAAAGTACTTGTTTCTAATATGAAGTTTTTATAACCAATCCCTTCGCAAGATTGCATTATTCTTGGTGAATCAAAACTATCGTCAGAATTCACATATGACTCTCCTTCTAAACTTGCAGTAAACTCCATGTTATCTAATTGAATAAACATACCAACATGAGTATTGTTTACTAAAGCAACATTAATTGGTAATGGACTTATAGTCATTGTGTTTTTAGAACGAAACACTTGGTTAATTATTTGATTTACAGAAATTGACCCTATTTCCGAACCATCCTCACTTCCACCTAAAGCTATTACACCATCATATGAATTTGTTTCTCCTACAAACAACCCTTCAAGGTTAATATACACTTCTCTTCCAAAGTTATACTTCACAAAAGTATCTGACATATTCAACACTACTTTAATACCTGCAGTAGGGTTTGTTGGATCATCCTGTATGTAAAATTCTTTATAAAAATTACCTGACTCATCAGAAGATACTACATAACCTTTTACATAAACTTTTGATAAAATTTGATTTGCCCCCCCAGTAGAAAATTGATTTTTAACCTCAGCTATTGTTAATTCTGTATACTCTGAATTCCGTAATAATTCTTGTAATTTTAAATTTTCCGTTACTCCTAAATCTGTAGGCACTGAATAATCGTCATCTTGAACACAAGCTGTAAACATCCCTATATAAAGGAATACTGCTGCTATTTTAAATATATTAATTGTTTTCATTGTAATTGTTTTTATAGTAAGACAAAACAAACGTTTCATCGTCAATTTAATTTATTGTTATTTTTTTAAAACCTTAAATACACATTCATGTAATATGTAGCCCCTCTACCAAACCAATATCTTGGTCCAAATACTTTCTTATCACGTTTACTTTCTAATAAAGCTCTAGAATAATTACCATTTCTAGTGTATTCATATCCACCTGTTTTATACGTTTCATTAAGTACGTTATTCACACTTGCAAAAAACCCTATGTATTTTTTACCAAACTTGAACGATTTACCTCCCACTAAATTCACTAACATATAGTCGTCAAATTTCTCTTGTTTTAATAATTCATTAGCAATAACCGGGTCATAGTTATTAATTGGCAAACCATCAGAATCTAAAGCAAAATTTGTTGTTCTTGTAATTGGTGCAACATCTAAATATGCATTTGAAAAGAAGTTTACTGTAGCACCAAACCACCAATATTTTGGATCACGATATTCAAAACCAATACTTGCTGCTCGTTGCGGACCTCCTGCAACTTTGTAGTCTTTTAAAGTAGCTTCTCCTAGTCTTTTTATTCCGCCTTCCAACACACCTAACTGACCAATAAAATCATCCGAACCTAAATACACATCTGGGTTGTTTGTATAAATAGACTCCCCTAAAGCTAAAGCTCCTTTAACTTTAATTGTAGGCGTTACTTGTGCTTCTGCTCCAAACTCTATACCCATACTTTGAGTATTGACTCCGGTTACCGCCTCTTGCACAAAATTAGCCGTTTGATTTAAACCTGCTAATCCATCTATATAATAAAACGCAACTTCTGTTGCATCCTTTTTAGTTGTGTAATATCCTGTTAAACGTGTTTTAAGAATTGAACTACGAAAAATATAACTTGCGTCTATTGATGCTGTTTTAACCTCTTTCAAATCAGGAACAATTAAATTATTTTGTCTAGAATTTAAAAAGCTATTACGCATTGTTGGGGCATCTTGTATGTACGCACCATTTACATCAATTAAATGTTTACCAGTAACTTTATATGTAAAGCCAGCTTTGGCACCAATTTTATTAAACTTTAATTTTTCACCTTTTCCTAAAGAACTAACTTCAGTATTTACATAATGACCATCTAAATAATCACTATCTCTTTGATACGTAGTATTTCCAAATTGACCTCCTACATAAAAATCAACTTTACTATATTTAAATTGAGCCTGTACAAATGCATCATATTGATTTGCATCTAAGGTATAATCATATTTAAAAGTATCTCCCTCTCCTACAGCTCTTCCAGGCGTCAACGCATTATTACTAATGTTATCAAAATAGTCTTTATCTTCATAGCTTATCCCTCCTAATAAATCTAATACTTTAGCATAGTTACGTGACTTTAAGCTACTGTAATTAACTGCAGCATTTAAACTAATATTATCTGCTAATTCAGTATTTAAAATAGAATTAAAGGACCATTGCTTATCATCATTCCTATCTTCATACAAAACATATGCAGAGT
>JABSPO010000385.1 GCA_013214625.1 Flavobacteriaceae bacterium | reverse complement strand
ATTTTTATAAACGACCACCATAGGGGGTAAATATGCGCTAAAATGCTTCTTTTGGACGAAAGAAGTTCATAAAATTAACTTCATGGTCTTCAAAACATAATTTAATAGAAGAAAAAAGAATTTTAATTTTCTTTGTTACCCTCAAAAGTTCATCTTTTTAGTAAGCCCCCAGGGGGTTTATTCGAGGATTTACGGTATATATATATATATATAAAAAAATTGGCTAGACTTAAAATAAGTACAGAGATGAGGAAGTTCCTCGACGCTATCAGCGACCATGTTTAAGCGAGGCTGAATTTCAACACCTCTTTAGCAACTATATAATTTGAATACCGCAAAACGGCGGTGATAATACAGACCGAAATGGCTCATTATCCATTCACTCTGGTTGGTATAACTATCGTCATGATTGATGTGAAGATCTATGCTGGGTGCCAAAAGTTAATTGGTGTACGATGTTGTTCAATGCCATTACTTACTTTTTGCGTAAACATACCTAAAAGGAGACTAACCACATATTACAGACTGCGCAAAACCTCACAAAGGATACCTTTCATGGCATGGCAATTGATTGTGAGAGTGAATCTGTAAGAAGCGGTTTGTACAGGTAAAATTTACGCAATATCAGGTAGTACCGTTTGTGTTTGAAGTATTAGATGAAAGTAAATTCGCTCGTGCACTGTTTGTGTAGTATAATTTATTTTGATAAATTAGGTACTTTTCTGAACCTAAGTGTGGTAGATGGTTGAAAAGGGAAGGTCGATTGAAATAGAAATGCAGGTGTTTAGTAGCCCTGGATAGGGGGTGCTGTGCGGACTATCCGAACTCCGCTTTTCCGCAGCTTCTACGTAACCCAAAATCCAATATCCGTTTTTAGAATGAGTAGTACACGTTTGTTTTTTTATAAGGAAGTCCATTTTTGAGTTGAGCCTCAAAATTCCGTATGTTCAACCTTAAATTTCTCTAAATTTGCCTTACCCTCCCTACCAATTAAGTGTTTAAAATGCTTTTCAGTGTGAAATCTTCCATTCTGTGCAATAAAATCCGGAAACACTTTAATACTTCAGAAGATAGACAAAATATCTGACCCAAATCTGAGCCTCACTTCCTTATAAAGATCTTCCTTATAAAAAGAAAGACGTGTATATCTCCACTAATCACCGGTTCCTCAATGCCAAGAAGCCGGATGTCTGTCACTCCGCGTCTCCCCTCACAAGATAGGGAGTCTGGAATAGGTTGAAAAAGGCTCCTGCTGTTTTAATTATATTTTCTATGAAAGTTGCCAATACTGCCTTCTCTCAAAAACTGCCTATTTCGTATAAAAAATAAAAAATCGCTGGTAATGACCTCTCTTCTCCTACATATAGGTCAAGAAGAGTTCTTCAAAATTGATTCAGATTAGTTTTACATGAGTACATTACGATCTATCATTACTTTCAGGTCTCTAATAATTTGGGGGGTCTATTTCCGTTTTTTCCATTTTTGTGCAACCCTAACCACTTTATTA
>JABSPO010000384.1 GCA_013214625.1 Flavobacteriaceae bacterium | reverse complement strand
AAATTTGACAAAAGGCTAAATAGTCGAACCTTAACAACTCAATTTTTGCTTACAGCCTAAAAGTTGAATTACTAAATTAATAATCCAAGAGATTGATTTTTCAAATTTTTCTTTCAATTGTTTCATCATTTTCTTCAAGTTCCAACCTGTAGCAGCTAAAAAGGCATTGACTTGAGGAGAATTAACTCCCGAGAGATAATTTTGATTCATTCTAAAGTCTGTTTTTAGATGCCCTATTACTGGTTCAATTGCAGCTCTTCTTCTAAACTTTTTCTTTTTGACTCTTTTCTGATATGCTGTATCTCGTTTTAAAGGGCGGTAATCAGGAGTAGATATTTTTGTCTTTCCTATTTGCTTTATTCCTTTACCTCCTCTATCATAAATTATTTCATCAGGTGTATGCCTAATGTTTTTCTCCATTTGTTCCAATAAAGGCTCTATTGTTTTGCTATCATGAGGATTTCCTTCAAAACTCTTGATAGCAGTAATAATTAGTGTTTTAAAAGTAGTGTTTAAACCTATTTTAGTGCCAAACTCATATTGCTTATGCACTTTTCCTTTTGCAATGCATGATGTAAATGGTTTATGGATACTGTAAATCTTGTTCTTATCTGTTCGCTTTTGATTTAAAACCTGATAGTATAATTCAAATTCTTCTCGATATTCTTTTAAAAGATAATCAGGCAGTTTTCGCTCTAATTCTCGTAATAAACGCCCAGCTATGGTTTTTAATTTCCGGTCTGCTTTCTTTGCTTTTTTTCTCCTTTTAGGATGTTTACGATTATGAGTTTCTCTGACCAATTGTTTAGAGATTCTCACATAGCTTTGTCGCTGAATAACACTTCCTTTGATTGCTATTTCATTGCATTTATCAATAATCTTCTTAGCCAATTTAGCATCAGTAGGAAAAGTAGTATTGTTTTCTCCTACGGTAGTATCTGATAGATTTAATTTCTCTTTGGATTTCACTCCAAAAAGATGAACCGAATATGCAAATATCTTTTCTACGCCCTCTTCTCCTATCCGATTTCTAAAATGTACAAAGTCACTTGGGTCGCATGGAAATTGATGTTTAAACTTAGCTTCACCACAAAAATATTGCATATAAGGATTCATTGCCCATGATTCACATAAGCGCTCATCTGATAAATTATAAATTCGTTTTAGCATCAAACTGCCAACCATCAAACGTATTGGCATCGCTGGTTGACCTGTTTTGGAGTAGTACATTGAAAAATCTTTCTCAAAGTAGTCCCAGTCAATTTTATTACCCAATAAAACTAGCTCATGACTCATATTAATGAAATCTCTAAGCAAGGGTTGAAATAAATCCCGTTGATTTTGATTCGTTGTTTTTCCTATCATTTATTGCAAGGTTTAATATACAAAATACACATTACCTTGCAATTTTAAACAAACAAAACCATACTTTTATCAACTTAAATTACTGAAGAACAAATGATTAAATCATTCTTAAGGTTCGACTATTTAATAAACAATCATATCAAC
>JABSPO010000383.1 GCA_013214625.1 Flavobacteriaceae bacterium | reverse complement strand
TGCAATATCTTTCGATTCCGTTATGATCTTATTTTTATCATCAATAATGCAGTTAGGAATTGCCATCTTTTTATTCTTAATATCTATTATTTCATTTATCCCTTGCCATAACTTTTTTGTATTATCTTTATTTTCGGAAAAGTATCTATTATAATAATTATTTTTGCTTTTTCTGATTAAATTTATAATGGCATTTTTAAGCTGTTTAAATTCAGTATATATAGTTTCTTTGTTTTTTTCATCCTTAGCTCGGACAAATTTAGCATATAATTTATTTCGTTTCTGAATACTTCTTAGAATTCCTTTTGTTATCCAAGGTTTTAGCTGTTTTTTATATTCTCTGTTTGTAACCTTCTTCATTGGTGCATGAGTATTAAGTAATTGTTCGGTTTTGTCCATGAGATCATCAAGAGCATTATCAACATTACTATCCATAATCGTTGGGGATTTCTCCCACTGTATGTCTTTAAAATCTTTAACAAATTTATCCATATTAAATTTGTCATAGTTTCGTTTGAAAATGTTATGCTTCTTAGGTAAGTCAAACAATCTTTTGTTTGGAATTAGAGAGAATTGGGGCATGTGATCAGAAATCCGTGCAGTGATGTTTCCACTAACCATGCTTGGGGAAAATTGATTATAAAATATATTATCAATGAGTGTTTTTGATTTTGAAGTTATTCTTGTTGGAAGGTTAATGAGCGGCATAAATTGGGCATTATTAAGGGTATCAAAGTAATCACTAACAACAGTATTGTTTTCGACATGTAATAGATCCATATTAAAATCTCCTGCCAGATATGTTGGTTTATTCTCCTTATATAGTTTGTTGATAAAAGGCTGCATGTAGTCATTTTGAAATTCCTTATCTGTCATAAATGGGTGCTTGTATATGCAACCAACAATTATATTTTTCTCTTTCTGATTAATGATTTCAATAAAAGTTGATTCCAATTCCTTAGATTTGTATATATTTAAGTCTGGTCGTGGTTTATATGGGTAGTTATTTTTAATATACAGTAAAGTGCCACCTTTCTCTGATTCAGTCGGTGTATGTTCTATATGATAATTGGGTATATCAATTTTACGTCTAAGTGAGGTTCCTTTGACAAGTTTAGATTCGGATATGGCTATTACATCAAATTCAAAGTCTATTAAGGTTAGGAGTGTAACAAGTTCTTCAATGTGTGCCTGAAGGGAGCTGATATTTAGATGGAAGATAGAGAAGTAGTGTTTTTGATTAAATTTTTGTTTGGTAAATTCTTCAAAGCTATAATATTGACAGTGATTTGAGTTTTCTTCGTCATTGTTAGAAAAGTGTGAGATTTGTGACAAAAATTCTTTATTGTAATCATCAATGTCCAAGTTAAGATCAATCATTTCAATATTGCAATTAATTCCTTTCATGGTCAGTAAAAACTCCTCGTTAGTATTAAACATAAGAGGTAAGTTATCTGTCAAACATTTAGTACAAAACCATACATCTTCAGATTCTTGAATTATTTGATAGT
>JABSPO010000382.1 GCA_013214625.1 Flavobacteriaceae bacterium | reverse complement strand
TGGCTTTCTCTCAGGTATTAATGAATATGAGAAATTAATTACAAAAGCTAGAAGAGTTTTTTGTTCCAATAGATACTCCAATAAGGGATGTGGGAAAACTTATTCTATTTATTTCCTACCATCTCTCCCTAAAATCAAAGCTAGCACCCATCCTATCAATCAATTCCTCCAGGGTATTTTAAATGGGGACTCAATAGAGCAATCCTTTTATAGAATCTCAAATTGGTGCCTTGTGTCTTTATCGACATTTAAGAGATACTGGATTAAGTTCAAGCTTAAGATATCTGCAATTAGACAATTCTTAATGGATAAAATCAGCTCTACACTCAAGCCGCCCGATAACCTTGTTTTAGAAAATATTTATTATATTAATTCTCAATATCCCAACTCAGACAATCCAATCGAAGCCTTTATCTTGAAATCACAAATTGCTCTTTTCTAGATGTATTATCATTTTCTCACTATAGGCCATTTAGGCTCAGTGTGAGATTTGAATATTATTATAACAGCAACACAGATTGCTACTGTAGTACACAATTTTTTCTTGTATCCTAGTACAAAAATAAAAAGGATAGGAGTTTATTTATGAAAAACCCAAGCACATACCTCAAAATGAGAGTTCTCAGCTGGTCATTCACTTCGTTCATTGCTCGCTCTTGCAACCTGGGTGCAATCAATAATGCACCAGGAGAAACCCAACAAGAAAGAATACATAATGTCGCAGACATCTTGTGGACTGATGACGATGGTAATTCAAGAAAATTTACATGGAGAACCATTTATACCTGGCACTACAGGTATAAAAATCATGGTGTTACAGGAGTTGAACCTAGTGTAAGAAAAGATAAAGGAAATACCAGAAAGGTATCTCCTGAGCAATTGGTAGAAGCAGTCAATCAAGTATTGCACCATTTTAAAAAGGTCAAAAGCTATAATAAAACGGATGTCTATAGAAAAATTATTGAAGAAGGGATTATCAGTAGAATAGACCTCGCTGCCACTACCTTTTACCGGTTTTGCCGAGACTATGGAATCTTAAGTGCCACCAAAGAAGAAAGCAAAAAAAGGCTAGCATTTTCAATGAAGTACGCTAACGATCTTTGGCAAGGCGATACTATGTTTGGGCCATATATTTCTTATAAAGGAAGTAAGATCCAGGCTAAACTGATCTGCTTTATAGATGATGCTTCAAGGGTGATTTGTCATGGGGAGTTTTTTATCAGTGATAGCACCTCCTCTTTAATGTCAATTTTAAAGTCTGCTTTATACAAACGGGGAATACCTAAACAAATCTATGTTGATAATGGCAGTAACTATTCCTCAAGGGAATTGACATTAGTTTGTGCTAGACTCGGATGTGTTCTAACTCATACACCGGTAAGAGACGGGGCTAGTAAAGGTAAGGTTGAGCGCTTCTTTAGAACAGTTAGGCTTAATTTCTTAAATAAAAATCTAGACCTATCCTCGTTAGATAAATTAAATCAGCAATTTACTCAATGGGTAGAGAATGACTAC
>JABSPO010000381.1 GCA_013214625.1 Flavobacteriaceae bacterium | reverse complement strand
AGACATTTCAGAAGGTTTAGTGTTTAAGCCCCTAAAATAGTCATACTTAATTCTATAATAAAAACATTAACTTTATATTATGGAAACTACAAAAAAACAGTACACGACGGAGTATAAACTCAAATTGATAAAAGAATGTGCAACTCATGGAGTTGTAAAGACTTTAAAGAAACATAATATCTACTCCGCTACCTTTTATAGCTGGAAGAATAAATTTGAAAAAATGGGAGAGCAAGGCTTATCACATAGCATGACTGTAGAGCGTCTAAAAAAGATTCAAGCCTTGGAAGAAGAAGTGGATCTTTTGAAGAAATTGTTAGCCGAAAAACAAATAGAAAGCAGCTTAAAAGATGACTTACTAAAAAAGAAATATCCCAAAGTGAAAAGAAAGTACTCTTAATAAAGTACCTCGCTTTGGGAATAAACAGGTTAAATGCCTTTAAAATAACAGGAGTAACACGACATCAATTTTACTATAAGAGTAAATCTACAAAACAAGGTATTAAACCTAGTATTTACACCAAGAAAATAGATGAAAAAGGTAAAATAAAACAGGTTATAAACACTGAGATTATTGAAGTTATAAAGTCTAATCAAACAGATTTAGAATTGAATTATGGTTATCATAGAATGACTAAACAGCTTAAGATAATGGGGTACTTGATAAATCATAAGAAGGTTTTTAGGTTGATGAAAGAGTATATGTTGTTGAAAGACAAAAGAAAAACTACAGATAAGAAATATGTTAAATACAGAATTGTAACACCTAAAAATCCTTTAGAAGTTTTAGAAATGGACATTAAATTCGTTTGGGTACACGAGGCTAGAAAACACGCATATGTACTCAGTGTAATAGACACTTTTACTAGAGTAATTTTAGACTGGACAATAGGTTTTTCTATTAAACAGAACGAGGTAAAGTCTCTTTGGGAAGATATCGTTATAAATCATTTACAGCCCAATAATATGTTAGAAAAAGGAGTTAGCATAGAAATACGCAATGATAATGACCCTAGGTTTTCCGCTAAAGACATACAGGCTTTTTTCAAAAACAACTATTTAAATCAGGTGTTTACACATCCTTACACGCCTCAAGAAAATGGGCATATTGAAAGTTTTCACGCTATATTAGGTAGAGCTATAGCAGGAGAAAATTTCTATAGTATTGAACAATTAAATACAAGAATGACTCTGTTTTATGAGAAATATAATAATATAAGATTGCATGGTTCTATAGCTAGTTTAGCTCCTAATGTTTTCTGGGAACAATGGAATATTGGTAATATCAATTTAAAAGTAACCGAGAAAAGAAAAAATATATTTAAGCTTAAAATCCCGTATTTTGAACTATCGGGTAAAATGAGCCTGAAGGAAGTGTCTTGCTATAAAGAAAATCAGGGTCATAGAGACCCTGAAATGCAACCATCGGTTCAAAAATCACCTTTGGAAGCGTCTTGCGATAGCTAATTTAGTGATATTTTCACTATATTTGAAAAGAAAAAGAATTTTGTCCGATTAATAGGG
>JABSPO010000380.1 GCA_013214625.1 Flavobacteriaceae bacterium | reverse complement strand
ATAGTTTCCTTTGATTTCTTCTTGCCCCTAGAGTCCTTTCTAAGATACCTAGAAGCCGTTTCATAGCCAATATTGAACTCTTTTGCAACAATCTCCAATGCAGTAATCCTATTGCCTCCTACGGCCTTTAAAACAGCATCGTAAGCATCTTTTACTTGTTTACGCTTGTTCATTGTTTTACTCCTGCCGTCATATATTCGTTTCTGCTAACTTTAAATGTAACAAAATCCTCTGAGCCATCTTTCAATAAACATCTATATGTAACCCAGTAAGACTCAGATCCTTTTACTGGAGTAAATGCACTTCCGACTTTCACATAAGTGGTTACAGCGGGTTCATGGTGTTTGCTAATATAAGATATTTTCTTTTCAACTCTTGAAATAGATTCTTTATATTCTGATTTTTCTTGGTAAACACAATAGAAAAGAGCACCTAATACAAAGATAATTCCAGTTACAACTAACACTTCTATTTTACTCATTTCATCTCTCCTAATTCTTTACAGCTTACACATACAAAAGAATCGCTTCGTTCTCTGCAAACGTCTAAATTATATCTTATATGCTTTTCTGAGTCAAATATCTCAAACTCGTAATCATCTTTATCACGACACCATTCATTACCTTCACCATATTCTTTTTCAATACAAAGTAGGGACTCTTCCCAAGTGTCAAAAGTTCCTTCTAAATCACCAAGCCCGCCATTTGGATAATAGTGAGCGCTTGCAAATAACCAGTATCTTTTCATTTCTTATCTCCTTGAATGATTGTTAAATTTTCTTTTAATTCTCCTTTGATGCTGACTTTCATTTTTTACTCCAAGAATGTCAACAATTTTAATAAAACCTTTAGCGTATTGGCTCGGTGTTATACTATTTTTTAAATCCTCTATCCTGCTTTTGACTTGATTAAACTCATGGTGACAAGCTACTACATTTCCTTTTACATAGCCTTTTGCGCTATCTATTCTGTCTATAGTCCTGTTATTATCATTAAGCAATACACCAGTAAAAAAGCATCTTTTTGATTTAGTAATATTTCTAATTGATGTTAAGGATAAATCAAATGTTAAACCTTTTGACCTAGCTCTCTCTTCTAAACTTAAAAACTTTCTAGCTATTCTTAAATCAAAATCAACTTTACTCATTTTCTTTCCTCCTTTTTGCCCATTTGCCTTCTTTTGCACCTGTGTACACCGAGCGGTTGTAAATAACATTGTTATAAAGCCTAGCGCAGAAAGCTTTGGCTACCTCTGCTTCTAGTTCTTTTTGGTATTCCGTTGGTGGAACTGGAAATTCTACTGGCATACAAATTCTCCTTCTACAAGTTCCACTTTAGTGCCCCATTTATATCTTTCAGTGTATCCATTTTTTAAATTAACTACAAGTGTCTCATAATCTACTACAAGTGTCTCATAATCTGAACTCTCGCCATGTATTATAACCATAAAAAATTCACCATTATATTCAAAAACACCTCCAACTTCAATTTCTTCTACACAATAAATTTTTTCTCTTTTGTCTTTA
>JABSPO010000038.1 GCA_013214625.1 Flavobacteriaceae bacterium | reverse complement strand
TTAAGTTTAGACTTTTTTTGGTGGTGCCTCCAGGAATCGAACCAGGGACACATGGATTTTCAGTCCATTGCTCTACCAACTGAGCTAAGGCACCGTTGCTTGATTGCGGGTGCAAATATAGAACCGATTTTTAGATACACAAAATATTTTTTTCGTTTTTTTCTTCCTTATATTTGCTTTAATACATAAACTATATGAATTTAATAATTGATATTGGAAACACAAGCGTGAAACTTGCTGTTTATGAGGAAAATAGCTGTTTAGATACATTTACTCTTCTAAAAAAAGATTTTTTCAAAAGCATTAAAAAAATTTTAAAAGAATATCCAAAAGTTAAAAACGGAATCATTTCTTCAGTAGATTTCTTTTCTAAAGAAGAAGAAAATGAATTAAAAAAACTATTGAAACTTACTATTGTAAGTACTGCAATGCTCCTTCCATTTAAAAACTTATATAAAACCCCTAAAACCTTAGGACTAGATCGCGTTGCACTAATCGCAGCTGCAGCCGTTCAGTATGAAAAAGAAAATGTATTAGTTATTGACGCTGGCACTTGTGTAACATATGATTTTCTTAATTCAAAAAATGAATACCTCGGAGGCGCAATTTCACCAGGTTTAACGATGCGTTATGAAGCATTACATAATTTAACCGCTAAATTGCCGCTATTAAAACCTGATGATTCAGATTATTTTATTGGGAATTCTACAGAAAGCAGTATCCATTCTGGCGTAATTAATGGTCTTGTAAATGAGATAGATGGTGTCATACAGCAATATCTAGCAACTTATAAAGATTTAACAATTATTTTAACAGGAGGAAACACTAATTTCTTGGCAAAGAGATTAAAAAGTAGCATATTTGCCAATTCAAATTTCTTATTAGAAGGTTTGAATCATTTATTAAAAATCAATACTGATTAAATGCTTAAACAGACTTTATTACTATTAGTTGCTTTAATATCATTAAATGCAATTGCTCAAGAAGGAACGGCATCCCCATATTCTTTTTACGGAATAGGCGAATTAAAGTTCAGAGGGACAGTTGAAAACAAAAGTATGGGTGGCTTAAGTGTCTATTCAGACAGTATTCACTTAAATCTTTTAAACCCTGCATCATTAGGGAAACTAAAGTTAACCACTTTTACTATTGGAGGAAACCATAAATCTAGTAAACTACAAACTAATACCAATTCGGCTAAAGTTGTAACAACTACGTTCGATTATATGGCTGTTGGTTTACCTATGGGGAAATTAGGGATGAGTTTTGGCTTAGTACCATATACATCAGTAGGTTATAAAACAGGGTTCTCTGACCACCTAACTGCTACAGCTGGTGATGGTCGTTATGAAGGGACTGGAGGAATCAATAAAGCATTTATAGCTGCAGGATACAGTATCAACAACCACTTATCTTTAGGTATTGATATTAATTATAATTTTGGAAAAATACACAATGAAGCTATTATAATTACTGATTTACAATACGATACACAAGAAATAAATGAATCTAAACTTTCTGGTTTAGCAGTTAATTTCGGAGCTACTTATAAAAAAAGGATAAATGAAAAGCTAGAGCTAATGACGGGATTAACTTATAGCCCCGGAGTAAGCTTATCTTCAAACAACACAAGAGAAATATCTACCATAGCATTTAACTCAAATGGTATCGCAATCCCTCGTGACACTAAAGAAACTAACCTAAAAACATTAGGACTTGAGAATACTAAATTTAAGTTACCCTCTAAATTAACTATTGGAGCTGGTTTAGGAAAACCTAAAAAATGGTTTGCAGGTATTGATTACACTAATCTTGGAACAGGCAAATTAGGAAACCTAACATTTAATAACACAAGTGTCACCTATAAAAACGCAAATAAAATTACAGCGGGAGGTTTTTACATACCTAAACACAACTCACTAACCAGTTATTTATCAAGAATAGTTTATCGTACTGGAGTTAGATTTGAAAATACTGGTATTACAATACAAAACGAAGATATTAATGAGTTTGGCATATCTTTTGGGGTAGGACTACCAGTAGGTCGTAAGTTTTCAAATGTGAATATCGGATTTGAATACGGATCTAGAGGAACAACAAATAACAATTTAGTAAAAGAGAATTTTTTCAATCTAAATTTAAGTTTATCATTTAATGATAAATGGTTCCAAAAAAGAAAAATTGACTAATACCTAAAATCTATACTATGAAATTTAAATTAACTTTAATCATTGCTTTCATAACGCTTTTTGCTGCAAATGCACAAAATACCCCGTGTCTTGAAAAGCTTTCTATATTTACTGAGTCAGCAAAAATAAAAAATTATGATGCCGCTTACCAACCTTGGATGTCTGTTAGAAAAGCATGTCCAAAATTAAATAATGCCATTTATGTTTACGGAGAACGAATCTTAAAACATAAAATAAAGAATGCGCCTGAAGGTGAAAAAACTGCTTTTGTAAATGACTTAATTGCATTGTATCATGAAAGCATGTTAAATATGCCAAACAAGTTTCCTTGTGGTAAAACTGAAGCGAAGATTGGACAGTTAATGTTTAACAAAAAAATTGGTACTGCAGCAACTCAGTTCAATACTTTTGATAAAGCATTTAAAAAAGATGCAAAAACATTTAACAACCCAAAATCTTTATATACTTATTTCAAATTAATGGTTGGACTGTTTGACGCTAAAACTAAAAACTTCCAAGAATTAATTGACTTATACACTATTGTAACTGATAAGATAGAAAAAGAACAAAAAAACTATTCTGGTAAAAAAGATGCCTTACTTTTAAAAGAGGAAAACGGATCTATTACTGTAAAAGACAAAAAGAGATTAAAAAGTTACACTTCATATTTAACTGCTTACGATCAAATTTCTGGTGGAATTGATAAAGATTTAGGAGATAGAGCAAACTGCGATAAGTTGGTACCTTTGTTTGAAAAGCACTTTGAAGAAAACAAAACAAATATTGCTTGGTTGAAAAAAGCAGCAAGTAGATTAGCTCATAAAGATTGTGATGACGCTCCTTTATTTGTCAAGCTAGTAGAAACATTTCACAAGTTAAA
Source organism: Flavobacteriaceae bacterium (assembly GCA_013214625.1). GTDB lineage: Bacteria > Bacteroidota > Bacteroidia > Flavobacteriales > Flavobacteriaceae. The sequence continues at coordinate 25,332 of JABSPO010000038.1, read as the reverse complement.
TCCTTCTGCTAAATCTGCTTATTACTTAGGTAGATTAAATCAAAAGAAAAACGCTCTGGCTAATGCTGAAAAGTATTACAACGAATCAGCATCTTTACATACTGAAGGATTTGAAAAAGCAAAATTATATTACCGATTAGCTATAATGAGTAAAAAACGAGGAGCTAAATCTAAAGCATATAACTATGCAAGAAAAACTTTAGCTGCTCAACCATCATTTGGGAAAGCATACTTATTAATTTCAGGATTGTATGCAAGTTCAGCAAATAGTTGTGGTAGCAATCAATTTAATAAAAGAGCAGTATACTGGTTAGCTGCAGATGTAGCTAATAAAGCAGGAAGAGTTGATGGCTCATTAAAAAAAGCTGCCGCAAAAACCGCAGCAAACTACAGCGCTAAAGCTCCAAGTAGAGAAATGATTTTCTCTGAAGGAATGGCTGGAAAGAAAATAACCATTGGATGTTGGATTAACAAATCAGTTACTGTACCTAGCATATAATAATGAAATTGTCATATAACATATACTTAAAGACTGTTGCGATACTTTTCGCAACAGTCTTTTTTTCTTGTCAAGATAATTATGACGACATCAAACGAATGCAAAAAGCTTCCATTGAGCCTGCAGGAATAGCTGAAGATATCAACCTTAAGCATACCGATTCAGGCAGAGTAAAATTGCATTTGATTAGTAAAAAAATGTTAGACTTCTCAAACAAAGAATTCTCGCATACTATTTTTCCTGAAGGAATTGAATTGCATTTATACGATATTGATGATGAGACAAAAGAAACCATCATTACAGCTGATTACGCTATTACTTATGACAAAACGGACCTAATTGACTTAAGAGGGAATGTACAAATCACCACACCTGAAGGTAAAAAACTTTCTGCAGAGCAATTATATTACGATCAGGAAACAGAATGGATATTCACCAATCATGAATATAAATACGAAGGAGAAGATGGCGGATACAATATCGGGAAAGGTGGTTTTGATGCAAATAGCGATATGTCTATTTTTAGCTCAATAGATAATGACGGACAACAATACATTAATGATTAAATTATGAATAAATTAGGAAGCATTTTTCAAGCAGCATATATTGGGTTTGCAATATTTTTTTTATACTTAGCTATTGCTAACTGGGGAATCCCTGGAGGTAAATCGTATTTATTTTTACTAGCTGCAGCATTAGCAGTTTTTAAATTTTTCTTCAACAGAAAATACAGACAACGTTTTGAAACACATTATAAAAAAAGAGAAGAGAAACTAAAAAAGAAATAAATCTCATCTTACAATATATTCAAGCAAGCAATATTTACATTTGCTTGCTTTTTTTGGTTCTTCGCTAAAAACAGCAAAGTGAAAATTTTAAATAATTAATTTTTTCAGTCATTTCGACTTTAGGAGAAATCACAAAAGAAACTCAACTACACTATTTCTGACAATAAACTATAAGATAATGCGATTTCTCACTCCGCTGCGCTCCGTTTCGAAATGACAACGTCACTTCGTCCCAATAGCTATCGGGACAAACTAACGATAAAAACGTAAAGCCATCAATGGCAATAGTTTTGAGAGAAGTAATCTCTTAACCAACTAAGAGGCTGTCATGAAAACTCCACTTCATTCCATTTTCTCGCAGTGACGTATCCTTTTAAAAAAGCAACATTTCTTCAAAACCAAATATAGTAGTATACCCTCTATCCTTAAAATAATCAAGATTTAATTTATCTTCAACCGTTACCAATACAAAGTCACCGCCCCAAGCACCTAAGCTCTTAACAACTCCTTTGTCATATTCAGGAAATAACCGCTGCTGTACAGTCTCTGTTTTAATTAGTTTAGATATGATACTTTCATGTTTCTTTAACAAAAAATTAAACTCCGTTAAGGTATCACATAAAATCACTTCTTCAGTGATTCTATTTATTTCAGAAATAGCCTTTTCTTTGGATAATACAGGCAAGGTTTTATAATGAGTAATACCTTCTTTACTGTCTTGCTTTTTATTTAGATACACAAAGTATAACTGCGATTTAAAACTTGGATTAAATGCAACAAGATCAATTTTAGGCAGCTCATTATTTATTTGATACACTAATGGAGCTATATTTGTTGCACAAGCCAAATCATAACCACTTCCTTTAAAAGAATCCCAAAGTAACTGGTATGGATCTACTTTTGCCCATTTAGCTATGTTTGCAATTAAAGTTGATGACGTTCCTAAGCCATAGCCGCTATCAAACGTTAATTTTGTGCTTACATAAAAACCATTTGTGTCATTTAAAAAACTCTTATTTAATTGCTGAGCGGCAAGTAGTATTTCTAGCAGCTTTTTTGAAATATCGTTCTCTGTAATTTCTGTTTTTAAATCATCTAACAAAAACTCATTTTCAAACCAAATTTGATTATTCTCATCAAAACTCCTCCAGACTAGCTTTTGTTCAGCTATTGGCTTTACAGTTAAATACTGCCCTTTATTAGTTGGCACAGCTAATGCTTTTGCACCATCAAGAACTACGTACTCCCCTGTAAGCAATAATTTTCCATGACTATAAAAAACCTTCGTATTCATTTTTTCTTGGATTTTGGATTTTGGATAAAAAAGTTATGCTTTTTTCATATTAACTATCTACCAGTACCCCACAGCAATTAACTATAATGCTCTTAATTCATTAAACTTAGCTACAACATCATTATGTACGATTGTTTTTCCCTCAAAATAAGCAGCGATTTGTTTCTTTTCATCAGCTGATGCTCCCATTTGATTCAATATATTCATTAAGTGCATTTTCATATGCCCTTTTTGGATCCCTGTAGTTGTTAACGAACGTAACGCCCCAAAATTCTGAGCCAAACCAGCAACCGCTATAATTTGCATCAACTCTTTCGCCGAAGGTTTTTCTAACATTTCTAAAGCCAATTTCACCAAAGGATGCAAATTGGTTAACCCACCTACAGTTCCTAATGCCAAAGGTAATTCTATCCAAAACTTAAAAATACCGTTTTCAATAGTCGCGTAAGTCAAGCTACTGTAACTACCATTCCTAGACGCATAGGCATGAACACCTGCTTCTACTGCACGAAAATCATTCCCTGTAGCCAACACAACAGCATCAACCCCATTCATTATTCCTTTGTTATGAGTTACAGCTCTATAAGGTTCTACTTGTGCTATCTGTACCGCTCTCACGAATTTTTTAGCAAACTCATTTGGCGACACTCCTTCATCTTCATTTAATTCAGAAACAGGACAAGAAACGGAAGCCCTTACAATACAATCTGGGACATAATTAGACAAGATACTCATCACTATTTCAATATCTTTTTCGGTTTCAGAAAAAGCATTGAACTTTTTAGCTTCACCCTTAAATGTTTTAGCAAACTGCTCTAAACAAGAATTGATGAAATTAGCCCCCATTGCATCCATCGTTTCAAACGAACAATGCAACTGATAATAATTATCTAAAGCTGCTGTTTTATTAACTAATTCAATAGCTATAATACCACCTCCTCGCTTCTCCATATTTTTAGTAATGGGTTTAGCATCAGAAATTAACTTCGCCTTTACTTCTGAAAAGAAACTTTCAAGTTTACTCTTATCACCATTGTACATAAAGTGCACCTGGCCTATTTTTGTAGTAGATAACACTTCCGTTTTAAAACCACCTCTATCCAACCAAAACTTAGCTGCTTTACTTGCTGCCGCAACCACTGAACTTTCTTCTATAGCCATTGGTATAGCGAACAATTTTCCGTTAATCAAAAAATTTGGCGCAATTCCAAAAGGCAAATAATAGTTTGATATCGTATTTTCAATAAACTCATCATGCAGCTGTTGAAGCTCATGATCATCATTCCAGTATCTTTTTATTATTGACTCCGCTTTTGGATTATCATTAAAAAAAGAAGATACAACCCAAGACACTTTTTCTTCTTTGGTTAGTTTAGAAAATCCCTTTACTGGCTTTATCATTTTTTGTAGTATAAAATATGTGAACAAATATAGCATAATTGGTGTTATACCAGATGAAATTCAAAACAACTGATGCTAATAGTTTCTTGTTCGATTTCTCTTCGTTAAAAAAATATACCATAGCTAAAACTATGCATTATTTTTTTGCCTTGATAAATCAAATAATAATTAAATTAACAACCAATCATTTTAAAATTCATCTGGCAATATTTAACAGACAACTTAACTTTTAGATTCATTAGATTTTGCTATATTGTCGGCTATTAAAAACCGATAACACACAACAAATCATTATAATGAGAAACAACCAATTTTTAATCTCTCTCTTTTTATTGCTTTCTCTAGCAGTAAATGCACAAGAAAAACAAGTTACTTTAGAAGAAATATGGGGTGGTGAATTCCGAGGGGAATACATGGACGCCTTACACTCAATGAAAGACGGCGAACATTACTCCGTGTTAGATTTTGACAGAGAAACAAGAAGCTCTTCTGTGAACAAGTACAGTTACAAGACTTTAGAAAAAACAGCTTCATTAGTTGATTCAAAAAACATCACTGACATTGCTTATTTTACCGATTATACATTTAGTAGTGATGAAACAAAACTATTATTAGCAACTGATGTTACTCCTATTTTCCGTCATTCAACTGTTGGGAAATATTTCATTTATGATACTAAAACAAAAACGACTACATTACTTTCTGATAAAAAAATTCAAGAGCCTACATTTTCTCCTGATGGAACTAAAGTTGCCTATGTTTTTGAAAATAACATCTATTTTAAGGAATTAAGCTCTGGTAAAGAAACTCAAGTAACTACCGATGGGAAGAAAAACGAAATTATTAATGGAGTTACGGATTGGGTTTATGAAGAGGAATTTGCATTTGTAAGAGCTTTTGAATGGAACGCTACAGGAACAAAAATTGCTTACATCAGATTTGATGAAAAAGATGTACCTGAGTTTTCAATGGATGTTTACGGAACAAAATTATACCAAACACAAACGGTATTCAAATACCCAAAAGCAGGAGAAAAAAATGCAGAAGTTTCGTTGCATATTTACGATGTAACTTCAAACAAAAAATCAGCTATTACACTTCCTGAGTATTATTACATTCCGAGAATTGAATGGACTAATGATGCAAATGTGTTAAGCACACAACTATTAAACAGACATCAAAACAACTTAAACTTAGTGTTTATAAACGCTACTGATTTAAGTGCAAAAACAGTTTTAACAGATACTGATAACGCATATATTGATGTTACAGACAACCTTACCTTCCTAAATAATAATAGTTTTATCTGGACTAGTGAAAAAGATGGCTACAACCACATATACCACTACAGTAAAACAGGGAAGTTAATCAACCAAGTAACCAAAGGAAACTGGGAAGTAACCAATTACTATGGCTTCAATGAGAAAAAGGGAATCGTTTATTACCAATCGGTAGAAAACGGATCAGTAAACAGAGATGTTTACGCCATCAAGATAAACGGAAAAGAAAAAAAGCGTTTGTCTTCTAAAACAGGAACAAATAACGCTACATTCAGCAAGAGTTTTTCTTACTACATAAATACTTTTTCAAACAGTACAACTCCAAATGAGTTTACCTTAAATAGCTCAAAAACTGGAAAAGTAATTAAGAACATCAAAGACAATAAAAATTTACAAACTAAAGTAGCAGGATATGCTTTTGCTCCAAAAGAGTTTTCTACCATTAATGTTAACGGAAACGACTTAAACATGTGGATGATAAAACCAATTAATTTTGATATTACTAAAAAATATCCAGTATTTATGTATCAATATTCAGGCCCAGGAAGTCAGCAAGTAGCTAACAAATGGAATTCTGCTAACGATTACTGGTTTCAAATGCTAGCGCAACAAGGATACATAACCGTATGTATTGACGGTAGAGGAACAGGATTAAAAGGACGTGATTTTAAAAAAGTCACTCAAAAAGAATTAGGGAAATACGAAGTTGAAGATCAAATAGCTGCAGCGAAAAAATTAGGAAACAGATCATATGTTGACGCTGATAGAATTGGAATTTTCGGATGGAGTTATGGTGGATTCATGTCATCTAACTGTTTGTTCCAAGGGGCTGACACCTTTAAAATGGCTATTGCAGTTGCTCCGGTAACTTCATGGCGTTTTTACGATACTGTTTATACAGAACGCTATATGCAAACTCCACAAGAGAATGCTAGTGGATATGACAACAATTCTCCTATGTCACATGTAGATAAATTAAAAGGGAAGTTTTTACTTATTCATGGTAGTGCAGATGATAATGTGCATGTTCAAAATACTGTTCGTATGGTAGAAGCATTAATACAAGCCGACAAACAATTTGAATGGATGATATACCCCGACAAAAATCACGGTATTTACGGAGGTAACACACGTTTACACTTGTATAAAAAAATGACGAATTTTATTAAAGACAACTTATAATAATCAATTAACCAAAAAAACTAATACACATACAATTATGTCAGATATTACTTTAAAACCACATGAAAGAGAACTGTTCGGACATCCGATAGGGCTTTACGTATTATTCTTTACAGAAATGTGGGAACGCTTCTCTTACTACGGGATGAGATCTATCCTAGTTATCTACATGATTGCTCAAGCTAGTCATGAAGACGGACCAGGATTAGGATGGACTGAATTAGAAGCGTACCAATTATACGGGTGGTATGTAATGTTAGTGTATTTGATATCGATACCAGGTGGAATACTTGCGGATAAAGTTTTAGGACAGAAAAAAACGGTAATGCTAGGAGCAGTACTCTTATCTATTGGACATGGAATATTAGCGATAGAGGCTAACTGGGCATTCTTTGCTGGATTAGGTTTTATTATTGTTGGTGTTGGGTGTTTGAAACCAAACATCTCAACTATGGTTGGAGGCTTGTACAAAAAAGGAGACATTAGAAGAGATAAAGGTTTTAGTATCTTTTATATCGGAATAAACTTAGGATCACTTTTAGCTACATCATTCATCGGTTTAGTAATTGCAGCCTGGGGATGGCATGCGGGGTTTGGACTTGCAGGAATTGCCATGATATTCGGTTTATTAGTGTATATCTATGGTCAAAAATACATTGCTCATGTTGGAAACAAACCTACTGAAGAGCAAAAAAAGAACGATATTTCAATAGGGAAACTTTTTGCCAAAATATTTCAAGCACCAACTCAATTAGCAATAATGGGTGTGCTTTTAGTGGTTTCATTATATATTGGATATACCAAAGAAGGGGTTGATCACTGGGGATACGGAGCATTATTTGTGTTCTTATCATTAGTAGTTGGATTAATGATGATGATATACAAGGATCTTGAAAACAAAATCATGAAAGATCGTTTTCTAGTGTTATTACTATCATTCTTATTAGTTATTGTATTCTGGGGTGCTTTCGAGCAAGCTGGAGGATTAATGAGTGTATATACGGAAACTAAAACTGATAGAGAATTGTTCGGAATGATAATTCCTACTCCAATGTTTCAAGGATTAAACGCAGGGTTTATTTTATTACTTGCCGTTTGGATTGCAAATATCTGGGCAAAAAGAAAAATGAAAAACAAAGAAGCTTCTTCATTATTCAAAATGGCTACTGGTACCATTATCATGGGACTAGGTTTTGTATTTATGATTTTTGCTGTAAGAGAATATGAAGCAAACGGAAGCTCTCACATGATATGGCTAGTATTAGCGTATTTATTCCATACAATTGGAGAACTATGTTCTTCACCAGTATCATTATCATTCGTAACAAAATTAGCGCCTGTAAAATACGCATCATTAATGATGGGATTATATTTTGCTGCTACTGGATTAGGAGGGAAAGTAGCCGGAGTAATTGGTGAAGTATCTTCTCAATTTGGTGAGTATGCAATTTTTTCAGGAATAGTAATATTTACAGTACTATTTGGTCTTTTAGTCATTGCACTCTTGAAACCTTTAAAACGTTTAACCCATGGTGCTGAAGATATAGAAGGAACTAGTTACGAAGAAAATGAAGGATTTGAATTAGCAGATTCTTCAGAAAACTAAAATAAAACAACCCAATGCCCATTCATACTTCATGTGAATGGGCATTTTTAATAACCCTAAATTTAAAACAAAACATGAATACTGATATTGAAAATCTATTTAAAGACAAAGTACTAGGGCATCCTGCAGGATTGTTCGTGTTATTTTTCACCGAAATGTGGGAGCGTTTTTCGTTTTACGGAATGCGAGTATTACTGATTCAATTCTTAACTATGGCGGCGATAGGCTATAATCCAGGTTGGGAATGGTCTGCAGAAAATGCTACTGCATTATTTGGTACATATGCTATGTTATTATACATCACACCAATTGTTGGGGGTATTATTGCAGATAAAATTACCGGATACAGATTGGCAGTTGTTATTGGAGCATTAATTATGACCCTAGGTCATGCTGCAATGGCTATTGAAACCGAATTTTCACTATACCTAGGATTAGCATTACTAGTAATTGGTACAGGTTTTTTTAAACCGAATGTTACTTCAATAATCTCAGAAATGTATAAAAAGAGTCCTGAGAAAAAGGATGGAGCATATACTATTTTCTATATGGGTGTTAACGCAGGAGCTTTTTTCGGAATGTTATTATGCGGTTATTTAGCAGAAAAAATTGGCTGGGCTTATGGATTTGGTTTAGCAGGAATATTTATGCTATTAGGAACTTTACAATTTTGGTTGTCAGGTGATTTATTTGGTGAAATCGGGAAAAACCCTTCTAAAAAGCATGAAGTAGAATTACCTCAAAATATAAATGAAAAACATGCTGTTGAATCATTAGATGGTGATGACGAACCCTTAAACCCATTTACAAAACTTGATAAAATATTAATAGCTGTATCATCTATTATTGGACTAGGATATGCACTAAACGATCCGATGTCAAAAATTGCAAATATAGATATGTTCTCTGCTTTTCAAATAGGGGATTTTGAAGGACAATATACTGCTGTTTTATTTGCACTCGCTTTATTTTTAGTGTTAGTTATAGGTAGAATTTTACGCTATACTCGCGTAGTAAGAGATAGAATGTTTGCTTTTATAATATTTGCGTTTTTCACAGTATTCTTCTGGCTATCATTTGAACAAGGAGCATCTTCATTAGTTATTTTTGCAAGGGATAATGTAAATAGAATTTTAAGTGGTAATGCCGCAATAACATTTAATATAGTAAATGCACTATTAACCATAGTTCCTTTAATTATTATTACTTGGGTTTTATATTTATTATGGAAAAAAACATTCTCAAAAATACCGTATTCTAATATTGTATTAACAATTTGCTTTGCTGGAGTATGGGCAGTTGCAGGATGGATGATTAACAGAGATTTTAATACGGTAGCTTATGGTGTTGAATATAGCGCGATAGAAACACCTGCTTTAGATGATAAAGGTGTTCATAAAAAGGATAATGACGGAAAGCTTGTATTTAATTACACCCCTATTACACAAAATACAACGTTATCAGGGACCGACAAGGTTGTGAAAAAAATTACTTCTATTGCAGAACCTGTAACTTTTAAGATTGGAGATAAAATTAATATCATTACAAAAAACAATGAAGGAACTTCTTTCGGTTTTTTAGATGACGACCGATTAATTAAAGCAAAGGAAAATGGAATTAAATTAAATAGAGATAATAAAATTATTAATGCTACTGTTCAAGAAGTTAAAGAAAATGAAGTAGAAATTACCGTTTCTTGGTTTAGTGTTCTAAACTCCTTCTTTATCATTGTATTTGCGTCTTTCTTTTCTAAATGGTGGGAAAGTAAATACAATCCTTCGGCAACAAGTAAATATGCATTAGGACTAATTGTTATGGCCATTGGTTTTGGCTTACTTGCCTTTGGATCTTTTGGAGTTCAAGCAGGAGTAAAAGTGAGTATGATATGGTTAATTTTAGCATACTTGTTCCATACCCTAGGTGAATTATGTTTATCCCCTGTAGGGCTGTCATACGTGTCAAAACTTGTTCCAGCTAGGATGATAGCACTAATGTTCGGTATGTGGTACTTGGCTATTGCTATTGGTAACAAATTGGCTGCAGTATTAGGTGGTCAAATAGAAAATATCACTAAAGATTATGGGCTATCAACATTCTTCTTAATCTTTACAATTGTACCTGCGGTTGCAGGTTTATTGATAATGGCTTTATCACCTTTATTAAAAAAACTAATGCACGGAGTAAAATAGAAATTATACTAAAAATGCTTCATATTGAAGCATTTTTAGTAATTTGTAATTGTGGCAAGTTATTTGCGACTGTAATAAAAAACAAAGACAATGAAGAAATTAATAATTGCAGCAGTACTTTTCATAGGTTTCTGTAGTGTTCAAGCACAAGAAGCAAAATGGCATGATGACTTTGAAGAAGCTTCAAAAATAGCTAAAAAAACAAACAAGCCAATTTTAGCAAACTTTACTGGTAGTGACTGGTGTGGTTGGTGCATTCGTTTGGACAAGCAAGTTTTTGAGACCAAAGAATTTAAAAAATGGGCAGATGAAAATGTAGTTCTATTAACGGTAGATTTTCCTAGAAGAAAAAAGTTGCCTGAAAGTATTGTAACTCAAAATGATGCGTTACAACGTGCTTTTCAAGTAAGAGGATATCCTACAGTATGGTTAATGACTCCCGGTGATGGTGAAGTTCCTACTGATGGAATTGTTCCTTTAGGAAAAACTGGCTATGTAAAAGGAGGTCCTGAAAAATGGATAGCAAGTATTGCTCCTTCCCTACCAAGCAAATAAACCACACTGTGGTTTGAATTTTATGTTGTAATGAAATATTTATTGGTTATTTACGATTTACAACTGTTCCCCTTTTGCTAACGCAGAAGGGGTTTTTTTTCCACCAGTGGGTTTGGCTTAAATTGTATATTATATTAGCTCATTTAAGCTTTCAAATACTTCTTGGCATCCGAATTATTGTTACTTTATATTTAATATTACTAATAATTGAGCACTTCTTAATTCAATTTCATCCTCAGTTCTAAAGTTTATATTTTCAAAAACTAGCTTNACATCTAAATCANNAAAAGATTCTTTTATAGTCAATTTAGAAGGTGACACATTGTAAGTACTATTTTCCGCTAATAAATTATCCAATAACGGTTTTAAGTTAATTTCATGTACTCTACTCCCATTAGTTTCGATTACAAACAATAGTTTTTTCATCTCAATAAAGAAACTATACTCATCTATCCTAACCTTATTTTTCATTGATATATTATTCAATCGCTGAATATAATCGTACCCTTTAATATCTAATAGATAATCTCTTTCAATATTAAAATTGTGGTAGCTATTGGTTACAATTAATTCATTAGGATCTTTAATTACCACCACCCCTAGTGTATCGATAATTTTATTTGAAATACTCCAAGAGGATTCATCTGCAAAAACAATTTTCGGATTGAATCCTAATGTTGCTGACGTTTTATACAATGCATTATGTTTGGATAAGTACTTGACAATAGATTTAAATTGTTCTTTTTCAGAAGTAGATATTTTAAACTCGGCTGCTTTCATCTCTGAAAACAAATTAGAGAACTGTTTTAACTGACTTCTTTCTGACACAGCAAACATTCCCCAGAAACCAAAAGAAGTTAACAACAACATTGTAGCTAAGGACATGGTTACATAACGCAATTGTTTTTTCTTACTAAATAATATATACACCGTAATTCCTAAAACCCAACATGCAATAACAAATACGATATACCTGTTTTCTGTAAACCCATAGTCTGACAATCGTTTTGAAATTGCAACAAACAACAATCCTAACATTGGCAATAGCAATACATAAAACCACGGATAAAACAATTTGATTGCCCTTGAATTAATGGTTTTTCTAACCGGATTAATCAACACATGAATTAATACTCCTAAAAAAGATAATGCAATAACTAAGTAAGAAACCCATCCTTTAGGCAAGTTCCAGTTGATTAGTATCTTAACACTATATGCGTACAGTATTACCAAGTACAATACTGCTAATGGTATTAAAATATACTTCACAAAAACCTCCAAGGCCTTAGGATAATTGAGGACTACATTATCATGTATTTGCTCTGGGAAATCGGATAAATAAATCCATGTATTAACAATTCCTGCACAAAAAATAAATAATTTAAAAAATAGTAATTCCTCAAAATCAATGTCGAATAAAAACTTCAAGGCTAGTAAGGCTAAATTCAACCCTAAACAGAGCACTCCCGAGAACAATAAACTTCTTACAATTGAAATAAAAACTGTTTTTAAATAATTCCAATAAGCTGTTTTATTCCATGTAAATAAAAACGGACTGAACAACAGCAGTAAATGTCCTATAATAAAGTACAATGCTATTTTATAGCCATACATATCATTATCAAATGCTGATGAATCTCCAGGAAGATACCAATAGAACCACACAAGAAACAATACCGGAATAACCATTATCCAATGCTTTCGCTTATTCTCTACTTCTTTAAAATAGTTAATCAAAAACCTAGTTGCTATCAACCAACTTATCCCCATACTCGCAATTAATACTACTTTAAAAAACGGCGTTTTTTCATCACTAGGAATATCAGCATCTACTAACCAAATAGTATATAAGGTTCCTAAAATCACCCATGTTAATGTAACTGGAAATCGTTTAAATGTATGAACTGCTTTTTGAGTTATTTCTCCAAAGGAAGGGAATAATGCCATAGTATATATGTTTATTTAAAAGTATGAAAAGGGATTCATAAAAAACACCCTTTCTAATTATTTTAATATAAAAGCACCTTTTTCTCTAATATTATAAAAGCGTACATTTTGTTGCGAACAGGTGTTTTCCCATCGTGCTACATAACTTTTATAATTGTTATTATCTACCACTATTTGTTTAGGGTTTAGCGTAGTAATCAATCTAGTTAAGTTTATTTTTGGAGATGCTGTTAACACTACTACATCAGGTTTAAAGGACGATTTATAAATTGATTTATCATCAACAACTAATATTTTTTGATTTTTAAATACATAAACATTTTGTAATGAATCGTGTTCAGTAGTATTGATAAATTCATTTACTACATAATTATCTAAACTCTGTTGATACCTTAAATTTTTAGAGGCGTAATTTAATTGAGCACCATTTTTGAACGCAATCAATGTAGTTTTATACTGATTGAAAACTACAAACTCCGATGTTTGAGCATCCTGTTTGTTATACAAATATGCTAGTTGCACACAAACAACACTTGAAAGCACAAATACCAGTCGTTTATACGAATATGATTTACATAGTAAAATTAACCCAATAATAAACAAGTACCAGCTAATAAGGCTTAAACTATTAAAAGGGATCTTTGTAAAAACAAACGCTTCTTTGCTTGAAATAAACTGCACAAAACTAACAAGGGATGCGATACATGTTTCAAAAATTTCAAGTAACAAGTTTGGAACCCAACCAAAATAAGCGAATACTAGGGTAAGTATTCCTATCCCTAAAAGGGTCCCCAATAAAGGAATGATTACCATATTTGAGATGAAAAACAAGCCTGGGAACTGATGAAAGTAAAATAGTGACAGCGGTAATATTCCGAATTGTGCTGCTAGCGTAACTGTAAATACATCCCATAGTTTTCGAGGGATATAATATTTTGGTTTCCAAATAGTATCAAATAAAGGTTTAATCCAAACAATTGCAAAAACGGCAGAATAGCTCATTTGAAATCCAATATCAAAAATATAAAAAGGATTGAACAGTAATAATAAAAAAGCAGAAATAACCAAAGTATTATAGGGGTTCGTTACCCTATTACTATACATCGCTACGGTAACTAATGAAAACATGGTAACTGCCCGCATTACAGAAGCTGACATCCCGGTTATAAAAGCATATCCACAAAGTAATATTATAATTATAATCGGAATTAGTTTTTTGCCAGTTTTAAAATAAGACAAAGGCCTGAGAAACAGCCCGATCAACAACATTAACAACCCAATATGCAAGCCTGATATCGCAAGAATATGTATTGCTCCGGATTTCGTAAAACTCTTATAGGTATCTTTACTTATCGCTTGTCGTTGCCCTAATAACAATGCATTAATAATACTTAGGTTTTCTTTTGATACGGAACGCTCAATCAGTGTCTTATTTATACTGCTTCTAATATTTGCGGCAATTCCATAAAGAGTATTTTGAGGAGTCAAGCATACAGTATTGTTTTTATTTAAAAACAGTTGATGATACACCTGCTGGGTATACATGTACTTCTTAAAGTTAAATTGGTGTGGATTCAATGGTTTTTTGATTTCTAGTAACGCTGTATTTACATACAACACATCGTCTATTTCCAATTGCCTAGTTGTATCAACATTAACTAATACTATCCCTGTAGCTGTATTAGAATTAATGGTCACCACTTTTGCTAAAAACTTATTGTAAAAACTATTCGGTTTTAATTGTTTATAGATCCTGATTTTTATATTCCTCTTCCCAGTTATAGAAAGCTGACTAGAATAATGTTTTAATTGATCTTGCTGTGTATGAAATGTAATGAGTAACATTCCTATCCCTAGAGTTATTCCATAGGTAATTAGCGCTACATATATCTTTTGTTTTGCTTTATTTACTGCCAAAAAGTAAGCGATACCAAATAGAAATAAACCTATAAGTATTAATCCCAAAAGGACTTTCCATGAAGTTGTAAAATAGTACCCTAACAAAATACCTGCAACGAGACAAATAGTGAGTTTGATGATTAAAAAATTGAGTAGCTTCATGTGTTCCTAAATTAATACCCTCGTCCCAAATATATTAGGCATCTATTTACAATATCTTCCTGTTAAAGACATCCCGATAATTATCAGTACTAGGAGTTAGCCTCACTGATGGTATTAAAGTTACGCATTATCCTCATTTCACTAATTGTGACTAACTAATATTAGTTTATTTCTCACTAAAATTACTGACAAAAAACATTAGTGATTAGTTAACAGCTACTCCATATTTTTTAGCTTATTTTTACATCATAGACATGCGTTGTTGAATAATATCCAACGAGTGACGATAACAAATACATAAAAAGACATCATCTGATGAAAAAAGCATTTAAAATATTCGGAATATTAGTATTATTTATCATTGTTGCTGCAGTTGCAGTTCCGATTATATTTAAAGACAAATTGGCTTTAATATTAAAAGAACAAATAAATAAAAATGTAAATGCTAATGTTGACTTTTCTGATGTTGATATCAGTATAATATCTACTTTTCCTAAAGCAGGGTTAATTATTGAAAACTTAACAATTACTAATTTTGAACCTTTTAAGGGAGATACGTTATTTTACGCAAAAAAAATAGCGTTAAAAATGCCACTTTCTGGGCTTACAAAAACTGCTGAAGATGCAATTGAAATAAACTCATTCACTATTGAAAATGCTTTGGTGAATATTATTAGTGATGCTAACGGAAATACAAATTACGATATTGCTAAAAAGGACAATAAAGATAATACCAAAGAAACGTCAACCGATTCACAAAAAGGATTCACCTTTTCAGTTGAAGAATATGCAATTACAAATACTGAAATAAATTACATCAATCAGGAATCAGAATTGAGCATTAATTTAACGGACTTCAATCATAGCGGGTCTGGTGATTTATCTGCTGATATAAGTAATTTAAAAACGATAACCACTTCAAATATCTCTGTTAATAGTGGCGATTCAAATTACCTAAACAATAATACTATCGCTTTAAAAGCCGATTTAGAAATAGATCAGCTACAAAATAAATACACCTTTTTAGAAAACTCGCTAAAACTGAATCAGCTAGAATTAATTTTCGATGGTTTTGTAAAGCAAAACGAAACCAATACCGAATTTAACTTAACGTTTAACACTCCAACTTCAGACTTTAAAAACTTCTTAGCAGTATTACCAGCTGAATATTCAAAGGATATTAATAAAGTACAAACAAACGGAAGTTTTACCATAAAAGGTTTTGCAAAAGGAATTATGGATGATGCTAATATCCCTAAGTTTAATGTAAATATTGTTTCAGAGAATGCTTCTTTCAAATACCCTGAATTACCAAAAAGTGTAAAAAACATTAATTTAAATACAACCATAGCTAACACGACAGGAAAAACTAAGGATATTTTTCTTGACCTTGATAAATTATCTTTCCAAATAGATCAAGATATTTTCAATGCAAGTGGTAAAATAAAACACCTAACCAACAACCGTTATGTTGACATGAATTTGGATGGAACACTTAATTTAGGAAATATTTCACAAGCCTATCCGATACAATTGGACAATGAATTAAAAGGGATATTAAAAGCTAATTTACACACCTCTTTTTCTCAGAGCGCCATTGACAACAATGCCTATGAGCAAATAAAAAACAATGGCGATTTTAGCATCTCTAATTTTGAGTTTTCTTCTAAGGACATTGTAAACCCAATATACATTTCAGAAGCCGCGGTAGATTTCACTCCTCAAAAAGTGTACTTAAGAAAATTAGATGTTAAAAGTGGCGAAAGTGATATTCACGGAACTGGAACTATCGACAACCTAATGGGGTTTTTATTTAGTAATAAAAAACTAAAAGGTGATTTCAACCTTAATTCAACATTATTTAAAGTGAGTGATTTTATGGTAGACAACACTACTGAATCAGAAAACGCTCAAAAAGAATCCGAAAAAGGAGATGCCTTAAAAATCCCTGCATTTTTAGATACTAAAATCACTGCAAATGCAAAAAAAGTTATTTATGACGATCTTGTTTTAGAAAACGTAACGGGTGATGTTATCATTAAAGATGAAACCGTAACCTTAAAAAATGTAACTGCTGAATTATTTGAAGGAACAATGAGTATTAATGGTAATGTTTCTACAAAAAATGAAACCCCCACTTTTAATATGGATTTAGGAATTGATAAATTTGATATTGCCAAGTCGTTTAACGGGATGGATTTATTATCAAGCATTGCTCCAGTTGCTAAAATGTTACAAGGGAAATTAAATACCGTTTTAAAACTAAAAGGAAATTTAGACGATTCTTTTTCGCTTGATTTAAACTCATTAACTGGTAATGCAATAGCAGAAGTATTAACTACAAAAGTTACTCCAGAAAAAGCATCCGTTATTAGTAAGCTTAACAATCAACTATCCTTTATCGATTTGAATAAATTAAATTTAAAAGATTTAAAAACTGCCTTGAAATTTGAAAATGGTAAAGTATCGATTAAACCTTTTGATATTCAATATGAAGATATCAAAGTACAAATAGCTGGATCGCATAGTTTTGAAAACATTTTAGGATACACTGCTACTTTTGATGTCCCTGCAAAGTATTTCGGTAATGAGGTTGGTGACATCTTATCCAAATTAAGTGATGATGATGTTAAGAATGTAACTGTTCCTGTAATTGCAAATATAGGAGGAACTATGGCAAGTCCGAAAGTAAGTACCGACATGAAACAGTCCGTTAAAAACTTAACCAACCAACTAATTCAAATACAAAAAAACAAATTACTAGGACAAGGAACTGACGCCGTTACCGACGCTATTGGAGATGCAATAGGCAACGATGCTGGAGGAATTGTTGGTGATATACTTGGAGGCATATTAGGCGGAGGAAATAGCAACACCCCAAAGGACACCACTGCAACAAATAATTCTAATAACAATAATACTATTGAAGACGGCGTTAAAAATGTTTTGGGAGGCTTGTTTGGAGGCAAGAAGAAAAAGAAGAAGGATTCAGTTAAGTAAATATTTAATTATACGACAGTAAACAGTTACAAACGCTTACTCTCGCACAGAATAAGGCCTCACAGAAAATATACTAAAAAATACTACCTTGACGATATAAAGGATATAAACACAATAGTGTTTATATCCTAGTTGTAAAACATTAAAAAAACTGAATCTGAATTCAATAGAAAAATCAATTTTAGAAGTGATTATCATATTCGATAAAAAAGCGAATGAATTGATAAATTTGCTTGCTGAGAAATTTGATGTTGATTTATCAAAAGATCATCCTTTTGGAAAATTAATAACTCGACAAAATAACTTATGGAAAGGTTGTTTACCTAATAATTGGACTTATCATTTTCACGGAAGCCATTGCAAATTTGAAAATACGATTACTAAGCAAATTTTAGACGTAACAATAAATCGAGGAAAGAATTACGGCCTTTTTGTAGACTCAAGTTTATTTTGGTTTATCGAAATCACTAAGGAATTGAATTACGTATATGAAAAAATAGAAACACGTGAAGTCCTGACCAATTGCATAAATATTCTAGAAAAAGAACAATATATAATTGATATTGGAGAATTCGGATACAAAAGTTTCATTTTGAATAAGAAAGCAAATCTGAATTAATATAAATGTTAGACGATTTAAACAAAGAGCAGTTAAAACTTGCGGAATATATGAGTGAATTATCTGAATTAGCTTTTACCGCAGGGTGGATGGATGAATTAGAATTTTCTCTATGGAATGCAATGAATAACGAAATAACCGAATACGGTAGACTTGTCTTTACTGTACAAATAATAGAACACTTAATAGAGTTATCAAATAAAGCTGGTGGATGGATTGTATTCGATGAAAAAAAAGAAGAGACATTCCTAACTTGGGAGGAATGGAATAAATTAAACACGTAAAAACGTTTTACAACAAAACCTATAAATAATACGGGTTTTGGTCTACAATTCGAGAGGTAAGTGTATATTTACAATACCACCAAATCTTTTAATTTGGCTTTTTTAAAACGACAAATTAAAAACAAAATCTAAAAGCTCATGGCTTGTGACGACACGAAAATCCGCGAATTTTCTGCCCCGTACTATTCATAGCTAAACGTTACCCACAATTCGAAGAAATGAGAAAAATACTATTTACAATACTAATCGGTTTATTAAGTTTCAATGCTTTTTCGCAAAATGAAATTACGACTGAATTAAAAGCAAAATATGAATCGGAGAAATATGACCAAATTATATCCGAACATTCTGATAAAGTAGATAAATACCCAGCAAAAGCAATTTATTATATCGGAATGGCATATTATATCAAAACAGACGATAATAACTGTATAAAATATATGGATTTATCCATAGAAAAAGACAACACAGACCCAGACGCATATTTTATAAAAGGAATGACTTTTAATTATCTTGGACAATTTGAAAAAGCAATAAATTCTTTTGAAAAAGCGATAGAACTAAACCCAAATAGTAGTGATTTTTTTAGCGGACTGGGAAATTCTTATTTCTCATTAAAAAATTACAAGAAGGCACTTGGAAACTATAAATCGGCAACTGAAAAAGAAAAAGTAATTGACCGACCATTTATAATGATTCCGCAAGCATATACAGAATTAAACGAACCTGAAAATGCTTTAAAAGCATTCTATATTGCAAAAGACAAGGTTTCAAAGGAAACTAATTCTTACATAACCATACTTTACAATATTGGACTTTCAGAACTTTTAAATAAAAACTATGATAAAGCAGAATTAGCACTTAAAGAACTAATTGAATTAGACCCTACGGATTATCATTCATATTCTAAAATCATACAAGTTTATTATGGCAAAAAGGAATATGAAAGAGCAGAACCATACAAACAAAAACTTTATAAAGCATATGACCAAGGGGGGGTAAAAGGCAATCTGAAAAAAATGTTTTGTTTTGACCAATTCGATTGGAACGATAAACTAATTCAGGTATTTGAACGCTTTGCAGTAAAAGAAGGAGAACTTTATTATAAGCATATTTTTTATGTAGTCAATGACAAAGGAGAAACGGAATTTAAAATCCAAACGGAGAATTCTCCAATCTCGGTTGAATTAGGCGGACCAAAATATGTCCTTGGAATGGACAAAGACGGAACGCACTCAACTTTTAGATACGGATTTGAAGAAGACTTCAATTATGACGATTTGAAAAAGGCTGTGATTTTGGTACTTGAAGAAAAGATAAAAGCAGGTGCAAGTTCAAGAAAAGGAAAAAAATAACTGTGGGTAACAACGTGTATAAAACATAGCTAATATACGCTTTCCGAAAGATCTGTGCTTATTTACAAAGTTCCGCCAAATTTTTAATTTGGCTTTTTAAAAGGAAAAGATAAAAACAAAAAATAAAAATTCGGCTCTGTGATAAATCGAAAATCAGCGTATTTTTATACGCTACGATTTCATACACAAACCGTTACAGCACATTTGAAATAACTTTTCTCTAATTCAAGAAGATTACTTCACTCATTTAGTATATTATTATAGAAAACTGAGTGTGAATTTGTTGGAAATAAACCAAACATGAAACAACTTATATTTATTTTTTTAATATTGTTAATCAATAAATCTGTCGTTTCTCAAGAAGTGAAAATAGATTCTAATCTTTCTGAAAAACAGAACGCTGAATGGTTTATGAAATTTGAAAAATTGAGTTTAAAATCTGAACAAATAACTACAATAAAAAAGAAAATATTTGCGGATACTATATACGTACGACAAAATAGTAAGATTCGAATTATCATTAAAAATCAAAAAAAACTAAAGAAAATTGATTGTGAATGCAAAATTGTATTTGTTCTTTATTTTAAAAAAGGCGGACATTTGCTTGACCCAATTGAACATCCAAAAACAAATGAAATACTTAAATTGATAACTGAGAAAAACATAGATAATATAAGAATCTTGGAAGGTTATGATGGCACAGCTCTGTATGGGTCGAAAGGTAAATGTGGTGTTGTATTAATGCATTCTAACAGTCGAAAATTAAAACGAAAAATAAAAAACGTACTATAACAACACCTATAAATAATACGTGTTTTAGTGTTTAAAATCTAAAGTTTGGGTATATTTACAATCATCGCCAAATCTTTTAATTTACTCACCTTATTTTTATTTAATTTAGAGGTGTTCATGATTTGAAAATTGGCTTTTATAAAACGACAAAATTAAAAACAAAACAAAAAGCTATTGTCTTGTACCGATACGAAAATCCGCGGATTTTCTGCACCGTACTATTCATAGCTAAACGTTAGGCCCAATCAAAGTATTCACCCTTGTAATTTATGAAATTGAAAAACTCATCATCATAGATGATAAATCGAGTAGTTGATTTTCAATAAAAAGCGGTGAATATTTAGAAAATATTCACCGCTTTTTATGTTGTGTATTTAATTAATACATCGAGTACTATATCGCTAAGACTGCTGCTTGCCCATATTGAAAATGAATAGGATTTTGACCTGGATCTTCCTTAAACATATACAATTCTTCTGGGCTTTTCTCAAACAACATAATAATGTCTGATCCACCAAACTGGAACTTTCCAAACTCCTGACCTTTAACAACTTCCTTTCCTTTCAAATCAGTATTCATTAAAACTCCAGAAACCTGAGCCATTCCGATTGGAAGTATAGCCACTTTACCTAATTCAACAGTATCCATGATCACTAAACCTCTTGATTGCGAAAACTCATAACCATTAGTCCCGCCATCTGGAGCATGAAACTGTTTCCCTTTTAGGGTAACATTCAAGAACACATTGCCCATTAGTTCTTTAATTTCTAAAATTTCTCCAGAAACAGGAGTATGGAAACGGTGATAATCAAATGGCCCTAAAAAGTAGTGTACAAAAGTTCCCCCGTAAAAAGCATCAGCATATTTGCTGTCATCTAAAAGTTGACTGATAGAATCAACAGCATGGGTATGTTTTAAAGTAACTGTGCTTATTACTCCACTTGGATCTGTTATATGCCCGTTTTGATCAATTGAATAACTCGCTTTAAAAGTACAGTCTGCCGGAGCAACAATTGTTTTATTGTTAGTAGGATCGGTAATAGGGCGTAAAGGAGATATTCCAGTACCTGCAGATGCCTGATTGAATTCACGATAGAAAAACTCATTGAAAGTAGTCCAGCTACTTGCATTATCAGAGTAAAGATCCCAATTGTACATTTCATTATTTTCAAACGAAGCTTTTACCTTTTCATTAAATAATGACTCATTGTTACAAGACTGGCCCCATTCTTTTGCAAACTTAACCAACCACGCGGCAAACTTAGGATAGTTTTGTACAGGGACATTTGTATCTGGCTCCTTTTGATCTATCAGCCAATAAAAATGACACAATAAATCAAGCACCTTTTGGTTGTACCCATTTTCTTTTGGACCACTTTTCCAAGCTTTAGGATAATTTTTAGAATTTTCTTCATTAGGAATCAAAACAACATATTGATCCAAATAATTGTAATACTCTTCAATCGTGACAGGCCATGCATTATTTTTAAACACTTCATTTAGACCAGCATAAAGCTGAGGGTCTAAATTTTCATTGACCAAACGTGACGCTGTCTTCAAAGAGGATTCTAGAGCTGTTTTTAAATTTGAGTCGCTTTCAAGAAGCATTTTTAATTTCTGCACAACTGGTTGTAAGGTGGTAGTTGGTGCTGTGGTTTCTGTCGCATTTCCCATTATAATTAATTTAAAATATTCCTACTCTATTTAAAAAAGGCTTTTCGGATTCCGCCTTAGTAATCAAAAATTAATTGTAGCTACTCAATCGATTATTTTGTTTACTTACAAATATCTGATGACACTGACATCTTTTCTATGTAGAAAACACCTTTTTTATAAAAACAGGTAGAATTGCCTAGTCGTATTATTCCATTCATTAGATAATTCAAAGTTGAGGAAAGAATAAGCTGAATGATGAATAAATGACTTAAGGACTTGATATTTTGTCATAAGAGCAAGAACTATGGGTATAAAACAAAAAAAGGGCATAACAAAACCTATAAATAATACGGGGTTTGGCGCTTAAACCGGAGGTTTGTGTATCTTTACTTTTTCGCCAAATCTTTTAATTTACTCACCTCCTTTCTTATTTAATTTAAAGGTGTTCATGATTTGAAAATTGGCTTTTATAAAACGACAAACTAAAAACAAAACAAAAAGCTTATGGCTTGTGACGATACGAAAATCTGTGGATTTACTGCCCCGCACTATTCATAGCTAAACGTTGTAGGTAATTACGCAAAAATGAAACCATGAAAAAATTATTTTTAATTTTAATCGCATTTTTAACTTTAAGTTGTTTGAGTAATCCGGATTCTTCAAAAAAGGATGATTTAACAATACATACGGAATTAAAATCCATTGAAATCGAGTATACTGAATCTCGAGAAAAGATAATTGAGCAACTTATTGAAGTCTGGAATTGTAAATCTCTTTCCATTGCGAGTAGTGAGACAAATTGGAATGGAAAAATATCAAATAGTATTACTATTCTAATAAATGAAACTAATAAGGTTAATCTAAAAAAAAGGGAAGAAAGAATAAAATCTACTTCCGAATTAATCAAAAAAACCATCTCAAACTATAAAGAGTTTCACGAAGTAAAAATCCTTTATTCATATACGACAGAGGATGGAGAAAAAGTGAATAGTAGTGTAACAGTACAAACAAAAGACTTATAAAAACTACCTACAACAACACCTATAAAATAATACGGGTTTTGGTTTATAACCCAAGGGTTTGTGTATATTTACATAGTCGCCAAATCTTTTAATTTGGCTTTTTTAAAATGACAAACTAAAATCAAAATCTAAAAGCTATTGTCTTGTGCCGACACGAAAATTCGCGGATTTTCTGCCCCGCACTATTCATAGCTAAACGTTAGCTGTAATTTAAAAAAATGATAGGATTCTTAATGAGAAACATATTTTTCAGGAATTTGGTATCACCCTTGACTGATATTGAATTAATTAAAAACGGTTTCTCTATTCATAAACCCTTTACTTGGAAACGCCAAATATTTTATTGGAATGAGATTAATGACGTAAGGTTTTCCTCAGACAACACTCAACTTATTCTTAATACAAAACGAAAGATTAAAACTTTAAATAATGACAATATTGGATGGTATGAATTGATTCAAAACATACCCGAAAACTATTCAAATTTCGACTATGAATACGTGAAGTTATTCATGAAATCTTTGAAAGCTTGTGGAGTTTGTGGAATTATTGCTGTGAGAAAAAATGAGTGCATCGTTTGCGAAACAATTGCTTGGAATAACGGAATATCAGACAATCAAACTGAATACCTTAAATCTAAACAATCGGATTTATACTCTGACAACTTAAAAGAAGGAATTGAAATAAAAAAAGTAGCTGAACCTGAGCACGGATTTAAAGCCGACAAAAACAGGAAGTTATATATAAAAACTACAGCTAACAAAACCTATAAATAATACGTTTTTTGGTGTTTAATTCCAGACGTAAGTGTATATTTACTCAATCGCCAAACCTTTTAGTTTACTCACCTCCTTTCTTATTTAATTTAAAGGTGTTCATGATTTGAAAATTGGCTTTTATAAAACGACAAACTAAAATCAAAACAAAAAGCTATTGGCTTGTGTCGATACGAAAATCCGCGGATTTTCTGCCCCGTACTATTCATAGCTAAACGTTGGCAACAATTAACTAGTCCTCAAATAAAACAATTATCTATAATTAAAAAATGAAAATAATAATTACTTCATTCCTACTTAGCATTTGCTTTTTAGCTTCTTCACAATCTAAAGAATTTATAATAGTTGATGACATTTCTAAAAAACCAATCGATTTGGCTCAAATTTCCTATCCTAGTTTAGGAATTGGAAGTATTTCGAATAAGGATGGTAAAATAAAATTACCTTTAAAAGAAAAGAAAATCATTATATCTCATATGAATTATATTGAAAAAGAATTTTCTTTTAATGATTTTAAGCAGAGAGACACTTTGTTCCTCATACCTAAAACAAATCAGTTAGATGAAGTTGTACTTTATAGTCTTGACTTAAAACAAAAGTTTACAGATATTCTAGAAAATAATTACCTGAAAAAATACTCAACTAAAAAAGTAACCCATAATGGTACTTACAAAGAAACTTTTAGTATAAATGATTCACTTACAAGATTATTTCAAGTACAATTAGATTGGTACAGTAAAAATTCCCTCTTTAAATCAAATATAGCTACTGCAGAACTAAATATTATTAATCTAGAATCAATAGATTTTTATAACTTCAAAAAAATAGACAATGATTCTATTAGTCCTAATAGCTCATATATAGATAATAAATCATTTTTCAAATTTGCACACTTAAACTATATTTTAAGTATTCTTATTAATGTAACTATGGACTATGAAGTAGTTAATATTCAAAAAAACGGAAAAAACAATAATGTTTATTTTAATGCAAACTTAATAGAAAATGGAAAAAAACTTTATAATC
>JABSPO010000379.1 GCA_013214625.1 Flavobacteriaceae bacterium | reverse complement strand
TTTCCAAAGTTTAATTTGGTCTTCGGATATTTGTGGTTGACTATTCCACGATCTAGTCTGGTAATAAAACGTCATAGTTTTTGGTTTTAAGTTTATATTTGGTTTATTGCTCTGCCCGAGCAGGGTATTTTTTAATCGTTATAAGTCATTGGACCCCAAAGAACTGTTTCTCCAGTTTTATTTTGCTGAGCTTTACAAAATAAATATGATCCATTAGGGTTTTCATTAATTGATCTCATAATTTGCTCAACAGCTACTGCATTTGTTGCAACACCACTTACTGTTGTAGATTGTAAAGCAATTTCAAAATAATTTACATCACCATCGACATCATATCCTGCTGAATATATAGTTAAAGCTAGAGGATTTCCAGGATCTCCATTTTTTATTAAAATAATATCGTCTAAATTTACACCTTGTGGTACATGGTTGCCTGAAGCGCTGGTTCTAAATTTTAAATAATTCATTTTTATTGTTTTTTAAGTTTTTATTTAATCAGTTAATTCACATCCCACTATTGTTGTTCCTGCGGGAAGAAAATTACTTAATTTTACTACAGCGTTTTTCGCGTTAGGAGTTGCTTCCATTGCTGCTAATATACAAGCTACTAATGAATCATCGTAATTGGTATAACCAAAAGCAGGATTACAAGTTATTTCTACAAATGTTGTAGAACCACTACCTGTATTACCACTATTTCCGCCGTAAGGAATTTTAACAAATGTAGCTGCAGTATCCATTATAGATGTAATTAAATCCATATTTAATAAATATATTGCTTGGTCTCCAGCGGTTGTTCCTAAATTATCTATTTCTAAAAATCGTGCCATAATTGTTTGTTTGTTTTATTCTAATGTTATTATCACTTGTTTTTTTATATTTTTACTTTTATGAGTATATTCTTACTTCAAAAGCTCCATTGTCTATTGCGGTATCTACTCCGCCTGTTGTTATTACAATTTCAGTATCGCTAGTTCTTTCCCAGTATGGAGGTGTATAACCACCAGCAATATCAACTCCTGAATTATTAAACACTATTGTTTTATTTGCCGTAAATGCATTACCGTTAGCAGTAAGCGTATATACTCCTCCTGCAGTTCTACCCCAAGTAAATGTAAAACCTGTATCATTTTTAAGCACTATAGCTGTCGGCGCGGCTGCTCCCACTTGTGATATTAAAGCGGTATAAGATGTATAACCTATCATATAAGATTTTAAATCTTCTACTCTTACCCTCATTGTAGGTTTTCTAGGGGTGTTTACTGCACTGATTAATAATAAATCTCCATTATTAACTGTGTTTAATCTTGGATAAGTATATATAATTGCCATTGTTATGTGCTTTTAAATTGTAATGTAATAGCTAATTCTCCATCATTTGGCGTTACTGATCCTGTTTCAAGACCAACAACTGCTATATTAGTATGTTTTCCTATTACTATAGTACCAACTGGGAAGGTTATTTCTCCAGAAGCAAAAGTCCCATTATCTGCGTTTGTTAAGCTAAACAAACTATTTATCGCAACAAAG
>JABSPO010000378.1 GCA_013214625.1 Flavobacteriaceae bacterium | reverse complement strand
TTAAAAAATTAAAATGAAAGGACACTAGTGTCCGGTAAAAATAAAAAAAGATAAGCATAAAATAAGCACAAAAAAACACGTCATAGACGTGCTTTTGAGGTTTAAGGTAGGCTACTCTCTTTATCCGATCAAAAATACAGAGGAGCAGCCTAAAATGAAGTTTAGCACAATTTTAAATCAGATATTACAATTTTTACCACAGAGTGAATTTGAGGCCGTGATAAAAAAGTTTAAAGCGGATCGGTATGTAAAATATTTCAAAACAAAGAGCTTATTTGTCGTACATTTGTATGCGCAAATACGCAAGAAAGACAGTTTGCGAGATATCGTTTGTGGCTTAGAGCAACATCAAAGCAAGTGGTATCACCTCGGCCTTGAAAAAATAAAACGATCCACCATTAGCGATGCAAATAACCGTGTGCCATACCTCGTGTACGAATCGCTTTTCTACGCCATGCTAAAAAAATGCAATAGGCTGACTCCAAACACGTCATTCAAGTTTAAAAACCCACTATATGCCTTGGATTCAAGTATAATCGACCTCTGTTTATCTGTGTTCGATTGGGCCAAATTCCGACGGACAAAAGGAGGCCTAAAGCTACATTGTTTATTTGATTTAAAAACCCAGATTCCGGCTTTTAATGTCATCACAACCGCTAAAGAGGCCGATGTTAAAGTGGCTAAAGAAACCACCCTTCCGCTGATCCCGGACAGCATCGTTACCTTTGACAGAGCCTACATTGATTTTAGCTTGTTTCAAGCGTATCAAGACGCTAAGGTTTTCTTCGTAACACGAACCAAAGAAAATCTTCGTTTTGAGTTTCTCGGACAGCACGATATTCCCAAGAAAAAAGGACTCCAATTTGACCAAACTGTTCAAATAAAAAACCCAAAACAACGCAAAAAATACCCCGGAAAATTACGTCTTATTGGCTATTTTGACCACGATACTAATAAAACCTATCTATTTTTGACCAACAACTTTAAATTAGCTGCCATCACAATCACTCAGATTTACAAAGCACGCTGGCAGATTGAATTATTTTTTAAATGGATTAAACAAAACCTTAAAATTAAAACGTTTCTAGGGACATCTAAGAATGCGGTTTTATCTCAAATCTGGGTCGCTATGATTTACACCCTTTTACTCGCTTATATCAAGTTTCAAACTAAATTTTCGTTTTCTATCCTAAAATTAGCGCGTATGATTCAAGAAGCGCTCTTTTTTAGGCAGCATCTTATTGATATTCTGGGTCTGAAATCCTCTAAACCCCCTAATATTCGAGGGTCTTCTCAGCTTTCCTTTTGTTAATTTTTTTACCGGACACTAGTGAAAGAAAATAGGATTATTATTTGTTTCATTTTCATTTTCTTTTACTATCTATCCTTTGATTCCAATTGTTTAACTCGTTCTTCAAGAGACGTCATCTGTTGTGCTTGAAATTTATTATCCATTGATAATGAGTGAATCTGTTTTTCTTGAGAAATAGTATAAAGCGTGAGTTCTTCAATTTTTTGTAATAATTTAGCATCC
>JABSPO010000377.1 GCA_013214625.1 Flavobacteriaceae bacterium | reverse complement strand
AAATGATAGTCCTAATACTCCTCTGAAAGTGGATTTTATTGCTCCTTTAGGTTGAAAAGCTGCTTTTCGATTTTTTTAAGAAAATTGAATCATTAGTTTCAGTTTACAAGTTTCATCTGGTTTTATTTGGTTCCAGGATTCTATGATTTATTTGATAGGATTTGAACCCCCTCTCCTGAATTTGGAATTACTTTTCTGACTATGAATTTCTTGCTCAATTAATTTTGTAGGAGTAGCACGGCCCTACCCCTTTTCACATGGTATTGTATAGTTTGTTAGGTAATTTATTTGCTAGGAGTAGAATCTCTTCCTGTAATATACTATACTGTAGTTAGCAATATTCAGTAATTCTACTGGATGTTCTGTATGTTTTAGTGGCCTACTTCCTTTTATTATTTATTTGATGAAGCAGTGTCACGACGTAGTGTTTTATCTGTTTCTCTCATTTCACAAATTCTATATTTCAGTTGGTTCTTATTGCTGGCCTGTGTTTCAATTGCAATTTGTGCAATTGGACACAAAAAGTAGTCTTTGTACCCCCAGGAAACGGGAAGGACCTTTGAATTCAGTCTTGTAAGGCTACGGTTAATTAGTTTTAGGATTTCAGGTGTATAACGACAACTAAAAAATCAGCGCATTATTCTGATTATAAATGAATATGAGCGCATAATATTTTGGGGACTCTGCGACGTTAAACCTAAAATTAATTAACTGTGGCCTAAGTACTTCAATCCATCCATCCGTATGTCCGCCCGGTCAATATCTCAAGATCGGCTCATTAGTTTTGTCTAATTCCTTTTTTGGACCCCCGCGAAGCGGGAGTGTCCTATGAATACAGTCATGTACGTCTGTACGTCTGTCCATCCGTACGTTGAATATCTCAAGATTGACTCATTAGTTATTCCTAATTTCTTTTTTAAATGAAAGAAGACAATAATATAAATGAACTAAGAGAGTCGAATTTTCCACACACAAAAATCTGGTTCCCCAGAAATTTGGGCAAATGTGCCCCAAAATGCCCCTAAATGGAGTGTTTGGATATTATCCTAAAATTCTGTCATTACTTTTGGCTGAAAGTGGTTTAAAATGAAAGAACTAATGTTCCTCTAGTATGCTGCACATGAGCATATTTCAAAACCCTGATTTGGTAACGGACACTCATTTGATAGAAATTTTGCTTAATTTAAACTTGTATGATATAGTAGAAAAAACGATTTGAGCGTTAATCAATAGTGTAGGGTCTACTATTCCTTCAGCAGTAAGATCATGGAATGCAAGTATCCCAATGAAACAAATTTTCAATTTGAAATAAAGTAACGGACACTCGAGATAAAATCAAAAATTTATACCACTAATTTTCAAACAGTAAGTCTATCTCAGAAAAAGGAACTTGCCAAAACTTGATATCTGATCAACAATTACAATCTTTCAAGATTGTTGTCGTACCATTAGAGTTTTGTATCAGTCCCCCATTTTTCTGTAAATCAGTGTTTTAGCGAAAAAAATCGGTAACGGACACTAAAAGCGAAAAAAAC
>JABSPO010000376.1 GCA_013214625.1 Flavobacteriaceae bacterium | reverse complement strand
GATCGTTGCTGCAAAAAGAAGAAACCATTTTCTTTCAACCAATTTGAATGTACTATATCTCCTTGCTTGCTATAATCAGTTATGCCTTCCACGTAGAGCTCATGAGTATAAAAAAGAAATTGCAAGGCTGACATCATAATGGAGCGTTGGCATATAAAGTATATTAACAATGACTTTGAACAGGGTGTCTAGCGGACCCTAAAAACCCTGAAAATCATAGAGGTAAAACTGTTGTTTTCAAACCACAGTTAAACTGGTTGGATTATCACATTCTTGACATATTTTGACGATCGTTGTGACGTTTTGTAGTTTATGAACCTTGTGACACAAATTTGATTTCTCTGCATGATTGTTAAATGGAAAAGTCCAATGTCAGTACTCTCTCTCACTTTTTGAGTAAATAGATGATAATATGAAACATTCAGGATATAGAGACTATTTGCTGCCAGATTACTTGACGTTCTGTATTACTTTTTTGAAATATTAGTAACATACGGTGACCCAAAACCTATATATTGTATGCTTAAGTTGGTGTAATGTGTATACAATTATGTCCCAAAATGCACTAGTTTACAAAATCTTATATTACATTAGTAATCCAAAGAGTCAAAGAGGTTAATGCTTGCATTCTTTCTTTAGGGGCTCCTTTTTTGAATGTCACGTTTTCTTGTTAATATACCATTTTTAACCAAAGAGGAAAATTTTACGAACTTCCATAAAAGTAACATTTTATACAATTAAGTAAACTTGAAACACCAGAATGAAAAAAAACTTAGCATCACATCTTGACCACAAGTGGAGACTTATAGACGCCACGTAAAGGTGCACTGTCCAAATTAGGGTGACCATGTCCGAAGAAGGGTTACCATACGTTATTCATTTGCCTGATATAAAGCCTTTCCATAGGAAATATATATTTGTGAAACTTTTTCATTGCGTTGAATAATCTGGCTGTTGCGTTTATTTGCGATTATTGAATAATCTGGCAGTTGACATTTATTTTCTTTTTTTGCAACGATGTCTAAGATTTTCATCTTTTATTTTCTAGAAATATTTTAAGTTTCTGAGTTATATTACTTAAAGAAGATCTTTCCTTTCAATGGGTGTATTTTTTATTGAGTGTCTGGTATTTGTTTTGAAATGTTTTTAGCTTATCATTCCTCAAACGGTAAATATTCTAGCTGGCATATGCTGTTTATACCAGCAAAGTTTGTCTTCAGGGTGGACATAAAGCAATAATTCTTTGTGTTTTGTGTTTTCAGGAATGACCCTGAAAAATGATATTCGGACCCTGAAAATGACTATGAAATCAGGTAAATGACCCTGAATGACCCTAAATATGATTATGCAAAATCACTAGACACCCTGTTGAAAAACTTTATTTTATTTATTTTGTTTATAAAGGAACTTTTTAGGGTGAAATAGGTTTTATTATTAAAGTGTAATGTACTACTGTATTTCAACTATACTAAACTTTCTGATAAACCTAGTAGCAATTTGTGTATATAGGTATATAAATCCCCCAACACTGCATGTGTTGCAGTAGCAAGCAACCATAG
>JABSPO010000375.1 GCA_013214625.1 Flavobacteriaceae bacterium | reverse complement strand
AGGAACAACCGAAGCGAATCAATTTTACATTCATCGTTTACCATGTTTTCAGCATTTTTTAATTGTGGCAGTTCCTTTACTTCTATCTATTGATAAAATAAAAGTCTCACGTTTGCCATGATTAAAAATGTCTCCTCTAAACTTGTCACCACTTCCATTCATAGCAAATAAACCCGTAAGTCGTTTGTTATGGTTTGGGTGACCGTGTTGTCGGAATAACAGCTGATAAGGTGGGCTTGATGGGTTGTTTGTCTTGGAAGGGGCCAAAAACAAAACAAAATCGTTTGAATCATCGGTTAAATTACCATCTAAGAAGATGTAACAACCTATGAATTTTGATAAATTCATGTTATATTAGTGTAAGAAAATAATAAAAATATAAAAAGGGTTGCCATACTTCCACGGTTTGGTGACCCTTATTATTTGGACAGCAGCAAGTTAAAAAACTAAGTTCACTTATACAACTATTTCATAAAAAATGTGATACAATAAAAGCATTTTATATACTGACCTTCCAAGTTTTAAAAGGAATAATATTTAAAAACAAATATTTTTCCTTTAAACCCCTTTTTTGATATTAAATTCAAAGGTTTTACCAACAAAAAACAACAAAAAACAACAAAAAACAAGCAAAAAACACACAAAATACAAGCAAAAAAGTATCAATTTTACCTTTCTTCAATCATTTCATTTTTGACCATTTTTGACCACAAAATCTTACCATTTACAATTAATTTGTAAATATTTTAGCCCCTCCCCCTAGGGTAAAACTCTTTTGTTTCAAAGACTGGCTTTAACACAAAAATCCCTTTTATAAGAATTAGCCCGAAAAATTGAATCCCTTGTAGTGGATAAATAGGATTTTCAATTAAGCCGTGAGATATTGTTATTTAAGTAAATTCAAGTTGTTGGAACTGTCAACTTTTTTTGGTTATTTGCTTCCCAATTTTTAACACGGCATGAAGTCGAACAAAATTTCTTTTTTGGGTTGATCACATCAAAAGAATCACCACAATTTAAACAAGGCTTTTTTACCGTTTCCAACGTTTTTGAATCGTTTGTACTATCGTTGTTAATCAACAGCTCAGCTCCTCCCCCCAACGTTGACACGGTTGCCGTGTCTCCATTGGGTAACGTTCCAAACTCAGCCAAAGAACGGTAATCGTAGTATTCACAATAAGCCAAACAGAAAATTAAAGATAAGTCAAATATTAAGGCCATAAAGGAAAAATAAAGGCCGTATGTGTATTTTCGATTACTATCATTTACTAACATTTTCCTGTTTTCTTCTAAAGAGGTTCCAAACAGTAGGTTTTCTTGTTCCCTTATTAGGTTAATTTCAGCTTGTATGGCATTAATGGCCTTTTGTGCTGTTCGTGTTGTTGTTCCCTTATATTTGACCTTAGATAGTTGTTTTTGCTGTTCCTGTTTTGATCTAATTAACTTAGAATAATTACTACTAATCAACTCAGTATCAAATTTTTCTACTTTAGAAGTGAAATGATGTACAGCCGTGTTGCCCCCTTGGTATGATAAAAAAGCTGATAGGACTATTAATCCT
>JABSPO010000374.1 GCA_013214625.1 Flavobacteriaceae bacterium | reverse complement strand
AATAATAGCAAAAAAGGTTCCCAATATTCCAATTAAGTATTTTTTCATATTCATTTTTTTTAATTCTGACTAACGTAAAAATTAGTCTTTGATATTCAATGGTCTATATTTTATTCAAATTTATCATTTTTCCCTGATTTTTGCAATCCATTTTACGTTAGCAAGAGTATTTAATAAGGGGTGGAAGAATAGATATTTTTCATTAAATCTATTTTGGAGGTTCTTATGTGAATGTTCGTTAAGTGACATCCTTTACACAAGTTAAAGATTAGGGTTTACACTAAATTAGTTTCTAACCTTGTTGATTGTTCCTTATTTCTTAATTGTTTTTCATTAAAGTACCCTAAAAGTACATTTCTATAAAACACTTTCCAAATCCCGTTACCAATATCTTCAATAGCTACATATTTTCCTTTCAGTGCAGCAGTTAAATATACCCAATAATATGATTTCCATCTGATGGCTCCATTTTGAGTTACCTTCAGAATTTTATGATTAGGATCATAATCAAAATTCGATATTTTTTCAGGATAAGGTCTTGCAGAAAAGTTATGTATTTCAGCAGGTGTTTTCATAGCTAAAGCTTCATGTGGTCTTACATGATTATACTCTTTTACAAATTTATTTAATCTTCTTTGTTGTGCTTTTAAATCATATGCTGAAGGTTTAGCACAAGCAGCTTTTAAATCTCGATGCATACGTTCATGTCTTCCGTTTTGTTCTGGGTGAGCAGGATCAGAAAATACAGGGCTAATACCCAGTTCAATAAACCAATAGGAGAGTTTTGTAAAACGTTGAATAGCTCTTACCGATCCAAAGGGACTGCCATTGTCAGTATGTATCTGTTTAGGGATTCCATATTTCCTAAAAACCTTTGTAAACTCTGCTTTAGCAGACTTTAGGTTTTCTTTATAATGTCCTTTAGCAGTAAATAAAAACCTACTTTTTGAGTCTGCAATAGTGAGAGGATGACAGTATATTTTATTACCCATTAAAAATTTTCCCTTGTAATCAGCGCTCCATACTTCGTTACAGTTCTTAGGGTCGAAAATAGGATATACGGGTTTGATTCTTCTCATCCTTTTTTTAGTAGAAACAAATCCGTTTTTCTTGAGGATATTATGTACCGTAACCACAGAAGGGATTTGTTTTTCAGTAAACTCTTTAAACAATAATATTCTTATTTTTTTGGCTCCCCAACGCGGATATTTTTCTTTTAGTTTTAAGATACCTTTTACGATATTTTGAGGTGTAGCATTAGGATGATTTGAAGGTGTTCTAGAATGTTCTCTTAGACCTTCATAGCCTTGGTTTTCGAATCTACTTATTAATTTATAAGCAGTAGGGCGAGAGATTTCAAAGTTTCTACATAGTTCTGTAATGGTGTATTTTCCAGTTCTCCATTCACAGATAAATTCAATTTTTTGTTCCATCATTGTTGTTTCTTTCCAAGGCATAATTTCTGTTTTTATTCAGAAATTTAGTCTTTAAAAAGTGTAAACGATGTCCCTTTAACTTTGTAAACGATGTCTCTTTACCATACCTTATATATTATTTCGAT
>JABSPO010000373.1 GCA_013214625.1 Flavobacteriaceae bacterium | reverse complement strand
AATAAATCTGTGTTTTCAATAGATTCAGATTTAAGCTCAGATCATAGACCAGTAATTATACCTTTTAGAGGTTGTATTTTGAAAGCAAGAAAATTAAAAGAGTTTTGGAACTTTAAAAAAGCAGATAGTGAAAAATTCAAAAAAGTATGCACAGAATATTTTAGTAATTTTCTTAATCAATACGAAGCCTCATCATTAGACTTATTAGTTGAAAAGTTTAGTTCAATATTACTCACTGCTGCAAAAATTAGTGTTCCCCTAGTTAAAGAATCACAATATCAGCCAAATAAGTGGTGGACTAAACAAATAAAAAAGTTAGTTAAGACAAGAAAGCGTCTGAGAAAGAAATAGCAACGAAGTCGTACACCCAGAGATTATACTAATTATTTAAACATCGCTAAAAAATTGAAAAAAGAAATTTTACAATCAAAAAGAAAGTCGTATTTCAATTTTTGTGAGTCACTTAAAAAAGAGACAGGACCTCTCCAATGGAAAAAAATTAAATGGTTAACAAAATCTAATAAATTTAGCATA
Organism: Flavobacteriaceae bacterium; assembly: GCA_013214625.1. Taxonomy (GTDB): domain Bacteria; phylum Bacteroidota; class Bacteroidia; order Flavobacteriales; family Flavobacteriaceae. Next base: position 1,037 of record JABSPO010000373.1, on the reverse strand, counting down.
CCTACTTTGGAATATCAAAACTTTAAAATTACAAAAGACATTGAAAAAGCAAGTATTTTAATGATGCAGTATCGAAAAACATCGAGAGAGTATAACAACAAATTTAATCGCAATCATAAAATATTTATAGAGCGGGAAGTAAATCGTAAAAATCGAAGTCAATTTTTCAATGAACGTACACGTACATCTGAAAAGCGTACACGTACAAACAAAAAAACAGCCAAAAACATATTAGTCCAAACTCAGATTAGTCCAAACAACCAAAAATACTCGTACGATATAATGCTTACGGTTAAAGAAATACAGAGGGCAGTCAGTAATATTAAAATTAATGCACCTGGTGGTGATAAAATTAATAATTGGTTTTTAAAAAATCTTCCTCTCGATGTTTTAAAAATATTGCTTTTCATTTTTAATAAATCTTATACTGAAGGAGAGTTTCCAAAAGTATGGAAAACTGCAGATATTATACCGATTTTTAAAACCGGTAAAGACCCAAAAAATCCAATAAATTATAGACCTATAAGTTTACTATCATGTTTAGGAAAATTGATGGAAAAAATAATATATAATAGACTATATTGGATTTCTGAAAAATGTGGATTTTTAAGTGACGAACAATGTGGATTTCGACAGCGAAAGTCAACTTTAGAGCCGTTAATTAGACTTACACAGGATATTCATAGAGGTTTCAGTACAAAATCTAGTACATATGTCGTATTTTTAGATATTTCGAAGGCATATGACACAGTTTGGAAAGACGGATTACGTTTTAAACTTTATCAAAAGGGTGTACGAGGTCGTTTACTTCTCTGGATTTCAGATTATCTTGCCAATAGAAAAGGTCGTGTAAAATTAAACGACTGCTCATCAAATTTGATGAATTTAGAGTGTGGAGTTCCCCAAGGATCTGTCCTTAGCACTTTATTATTTATTTTATATATAGACGATGTTCGATCAGAAGTTAAAAATTGTGAAATTTCAATTTTTGCAGATGACATTGCAATTTGGATAGTAGAGAATGATTTTAAGAATGC
>JABSPO010000372.1 GCA_013214625.1 Flavobacteriaceae bacterium | reverse complement strand
TTGGTCACTCTGCTTTTTTGTAGGTTTTCTTAAAGTTGTAAAGCCTATATGATGAAAATGACATATTGTATAAATCTCGGACTTTTATAAATCAATATTATAAAACAATGTGTATTGCCAACTGGAACATCTTGTGTGACAAGACACTGTCTTACATGACCTAGTGATTTCCGTATATAAAATCGTATAATTCAATTAACAAAACGTAACCTCTGTTGTTGTTATAGAATTTATGTACTGAATTTATGTGAGTGAGTGTATACATCTCTGGTGTCTCGTGTAGTATTTAAAGACGTTTAGTACTGGGCCGCCTTGCTGTTGTTATATAAACATGTGACCACAGATATATACCAAATCAAGGGTAGCCGTTGGAGCTGTTCCGATAAATAGCAATTATTTTCTTCCAGCTCTATAGTTCTTACAAAATTTTACTAGAATATATCAAGAACAGCAGAACCGCTAATATTTACAGCCACTTTGTCATAATTAAAGTCATGTTTACAATTTGGGCAAAACAGTTCTTATGATACCGTGGAACACATTATATTCCCTTGAAAATTGTTAATAGAAAAGGCGAGGCTTTGTAAAATGGACTGGAACAGTTCTTGTTTCAAGCAAGCTTAGTTTCTGAAAGTTTACAACAGCTAATTGTCCCAGCAAATTTACTAATCCATTGCTGGAACAGTTAATCACCGAGCAATAGAAGACGGCGGAACAGCTAAAGTTTTCCAGCAAAAATCAGTGGCAGCGGAGCTATTTTTCAGAACAGCTCCGACGGCTTCCCTTGCCAATTGTGTAAATGTTAGGAATTAAAACACCTAATGAATTTGATGAACTTTGTTGATCGATGGATTTGTCCAGGTGTACGATTAATTATATTATTTCTGGAAAACTAGCAAACCTTTCCTCCGTTACAATGGTCACTCAAACAAGATTGCATAATGTTAATGTTGATTTCGCATTTAATACTTGCATTTCCAAAATTCCATATTCAAAATAGAATCACTTCATGAAGCAATGTTTCTCAAGTTTTGCACGTATTCAGTATTTCTGCTCGCAGTGTATACACATTATATAAACCTTTACAATTTAGGATGAATTTTCAAAGGTGTGGCACAACAGTACAAAAAATGAAACTTTTATACGCGCACCAAAACATTTACGGTAATATCTAGCTCGCTTCCTAACACTACTTGAACAGAATATTACGATCTTCAAAGGTCACATAAGTTTTACTTTAATGTCGTATACCATTCCTTTGCAGAACCATAGTTAAGAGTCTAAATCGAAGTTAATCATTGAATTTGTTCCTAGATTACCGACCACTAGTCTCCTTCTCAGCATAGTTAATGTCTTATGATCTATTTCATTTATTATTCTTTATATCAGCTAAATACGTCGGCATTTTTATCTCATCGCGTTTATTAAATCAGTGTGTCAACATGATGTCCCCCCCATTCGAGAAATTTACAAGGACTGGAAATAAGCCAATAATCTATGTTCAGTATCAAATTTTCAATGTCTTCTTATAAAGTCTGTATGTTTTTTGTCGCTCCTTTCGAAGATGGCAGTGC
>JABSPO010000371.1 GCA_013214625.1 Flavobacteriaceae bacterium | reverse complement strand
GTATTACTACAAAAAAAATTGACACAAGATTATCAAATGGTTTATCATTTAAATTATCTGAGTTAGAAATATTAGATGACTAAAAAAAAAACGTTTCACAACAACACCTATAAAATAATACGGGTTTTGGTATTTAAACCCAAGGCTTGTGTATATTTACATAGTCGCCAAATCTTTTAATTTACTCACCTCCTTTTTTATTTAATTTAGAGGTGTTCATGATTTGAAAATTGGCTTTTATAAAACGACAAAATTAAAAACAAAATTAAAAAGCTTTGGCTTGTGCCGATACGAAAATCCGCGGATTTTCTGCCCCGTACTATTCATAGCTAAACGTTGTAATACATTAACAAAAAACACATGAAACGAATTTTAAAATTTATTTTGCTATCTTTTATTCTTATTAATTGTTCCCCAGACGATAGTATAAATGACAAAATTGAATTTCAATATTCTGGAAAATGGAGAATAACACATATTCATAGCAATTGGGTTATATTAGACCCTGGTGATGTGTCACAACAGACTTTAGGTGAGTATTTTTTTGAATATCCATTTAATCATTGTGGTTTTTCTGATTCAACAATAATAAGTTATTGTGAATCTGATAATATTAGCCTTCATCCTGACTGTGAAAATTATTGGGAAAAGGACTCTTATTTTGAATTTAGCGACAATAACACATTTAAAGATGTTAGCGATTTCTATTCAGTAGAGGTAATTTCCGATAACTTAAATCATTGTACTATAAATAAAGATTTTAAAATTAAAAAAGAAAGAACAGGTATATTTGAATATACTAAAGACTCTATTCAACTAAACTATAAAGAAGTAACTTTTCCAATATTTGACAACAATTTTTATTCTCAATATAACACATATATTGACAGAGAAGTAATAAGAGATAGTATAATAAAAGTTTCTTATTCCGGAGAAATTGACAACCCAAATCACCTTTCTTTAGTCCATAAGTCATTACCTTATTTATCAGGTAATTATTATTACTATGATTTAGATTATATAACACTAAAAAGAGTTGAAGAAAATTAATTACTATCCCTAGTAAGTAAACGTATTACAACAAGGTATAAAAAATATAGGGCGGTTTAAGATTCCTCAAAAATCCTGTGATTTCTTATTAAGCCGCCAAATATAAAATTTGGCATTTACAAGAAAAAAGCAAAACATTATATTTAGCTTAGCATTAATCCGAAACGTATCGCTTATTACCTGCCCTACATTTCTTATACTAAACGTTGTAAAACATAGCCTAATTAGGTGTGCTATTTCACTCTTAAAAATGCATAGTTAGCTCATTTCAACTTATTTTATAACTAAGTAGAGTTTATATTTGAACAAAACATAGTCAAAACATGAAATTAAAATTGATATTTCTTACCTGTTTTCTAATACTTTCTTCTTCAATTTATTCTCAAGAAAAATTAGAGAAAGGTAAATATATAACTTTAGACAAACTTAAATATATAATAATTCAGGATGATTTTCGATTTGTTTATCAAGCTTACAAAGGATATTCCCCTTATACAATAAAAGAGAAAAGAAAAAGAGAAAACAA
>JABSPO010000370.1 GCA_013214625.1 Flavobacteriaceae bacterium | reverse complement strand
GTAGGTATTTAATTTAGAGGGTTCAAGTCCCTTATGGGCGAGGGTCGTGCCCAATGTCATTAAGTTAAGAGATTTTCATATTGTATCTTTTTGATTTTTAGGTACTTTTGGTTTTTCTCTTCGTTTGTATTTACCAATTTCCCGTTGATTATTTCTGTTTGGTCTAATTGGTATTAGATGTTGTTTAAAAAGTAGTCTTAGTTCCTGATTTATGTCATTACCTTGTTGTAAAAGGAATATAATTCTGTCTTTTAAAAATCCATAAGAGAGGTTTGTATTTACCTTGTAGTTGTGTTTTCTATTTTTAGTTTCAGCCTGTATTTCTTCTTCCAAGTCATTCACAATAAGACTTTGTAGGTTGCTGATAAATATCGCTAGGTTGAAATCTTGTTGGATCGTATTATTTGAGTACCCTGAGAAATGTTCTACTTTAAGTTTATTTTTTAACTCATCATAAAATGTCTCTACACCCCATCTTTTAAAGTATAATTCTTTAAATTTTTTAGTGTTATATTTTTTACTGTCAAGCAATGAAGTCATCAATATCTCATTGGTATTATCATTTAATTTTACTGATATTAAGCGTACTTTTATTGTGCTTTCATAATCATACTCTTTATCTATGAAGCTTATAGCTGTTTTTTTCTGGCCAGGCTTGATTACTACAATCTGGCTTTTTTTACCACTAGAAACAAATGTCTTTACTACGTTGCTAAAACTTTCTTTAATCCGAAATAAGAAGTCTCTATTTAAAATGGCGTGCTCGTAAACTAAATCAAATGATGGATAACCTCTATCATAAATAATTAAATCATTTTGTTGAGAATAGGCTAAATGATTTTTAGCTAAGGAAGCTTCTCCTATTTTTAATGATGATAACTCACTATCAATAACAAAACTATTTAACACATCATACAACACAGAAACCCTTGCTTGAACCACACCTGTATTTGTCTGATTTTTTGCTAGACCATAAATGGATTCAAGTTCTTTTGTTTGCGGTAGAGTGAGTGTTGAACCATCTACGGCAAGCAACCTAAATCCATTCCATAATTTTATAGACAATTCATTATCGGTATAAAATTCAGAAACTATTGTGGAGGATAAATGTTTAAACACTTTAGGTTTAATTTTATTTCTACTTTGAATAAAAGCACTTGTTGTAAAGCTACTTAGTTTTGTGGCGTTATTCACATTAAAAGTGTCAACAAAATTAACGACCTCAAGGGCTAAGCTTTTTCTAATTAAATTGCTCATTAACTGCAAAGTAATTGAAAATGTTAATTTTTTCTGCCTTGTAAAATCACTCTTGGAATATTTGAAAGTGGTTTTTAGTTTTTCACTATTAAACTCGAATTGAATTTTCTGGAGAATAAAGTCAAGTGTTTTTTTTCATTTTAACTATTTGATTATCAAATAAATATACGAAAAAATAATCAGAAAAACAACGCTAATCATCTGTTTATCAAATAATTAAACCCTTAACTTAATGACATTGGGGGAGAGCTCTATAGCCACGAGTTGGCAGAATAGAGCAGTCAGCAGAAGTCATAGTACTTGCAGGAAACGAGGTGGGAA
>JABSPO010000037.1 GCA_013214625.1 Flavobacteriaceae bacterium | reverse complement strand
TGAGTATTATCAGACAAAGCTCTTTCAGCTCTTTTATAATAATATTTTTTAACTAATGGATTTATATCACCTTCTTTTGGGTAATCTGAAATTTTTTCGACACGTAATCCAGACGATGGAAATATAGTTTTATTTACAAAACTTGTTGTTGCTGTTGCAATAAAAGGAGTGTCAGTAACTGAGTTTGCATTTAATTCAAGCCTATACGATACACCCTTTTTTAAACTAAAATTAAAAGATTGATTGTATACAGACACACCTGGCACTAATGCTACGAAGTCGATTATTTCTGGATTAGCAGGAAAACCATATTCATATAATTTGATATAAACTTTATCATTTGGAAAATCTATTGAGGTGTTTGTTTGTTGAATATTCACATTTACAGTAATTTCCTGTGCTTGATTAGCACTGAAACTTAATATAAAATCACTCGGCTTATTGGGAAGTAAAGTTGATGACTGTCCTTTATTTGCAAATAACGAAATATTAATTGGGAGTAAAGTAGCTACTGCTGGTGTTTCATATTCAAAAAATGTATGCCCGCCAGATGGGTAATACATTTTTTTTAACGCACCTTTTTTAACGTACCCAGGATGACTACTATTGTTTATTGATACATGATTAAACCCATTATAAGTTGATGGGATCCCATTTATTATCACTGGCCCCCTATAATACCCTAACATATCCTGATTAAGAGAAAATCGGTGTGGCAATGAATTAACATCATCATACTCCATTTTATAAGAAGAGCATTTTGATGCGCTATTGACATCAGTTTCGTTATTCATTTCAACTTCTTCAAGAAAAAAACGATAAGGTGTATCAATATAACTTAACTTAATTTGCTTAGTATTTTCTCCTAACAAATTATTGTATACATGAATACTGTTTAGTCGCCTATCGTCATACTGAGGTGTTACAGTATTATAATTTGTAGCTACAGGTGCTAAATATAATTGAGTTGAATTAAACCTAATTTCTGAATCAGAATTAGGAGAGTGTATTTTACTAATCTTTTTTCTGCCAGATATCTTTCCCCAATAAATTTGCTTTTTGCTTTTATCAAAAAAACCTGCGTAATATAATATTGCTTTACATCCATTAGATAGCTCGGCACCAATACCATTTCCATTAAAAAATCGAGATAAAATTTGAACACCATCATCGTGATAATCGAATAATATTTCATCGCCAAAAGGATGCTTTATTTTATACAAGTAAAAAGCTGTTATGGTTTCAGTAACTCCTGTAAAATCAGGAGGAGTATCAGCTGCTACATTTTTAGCAACCTCCTGAAGAACCATACTTGTTGATTCGGATGCATCATCACCTCCAAAATAATATTCAACACCAGACATTGTTGTTATAACTATTGTATTAATAGGACCATTTGTTATACTAGAAGAAAATTCAATTTTTAATTTAGTATTAGCATCCATTAATCTTGGAGTACCAGAATTATCAAAATAAAAACTTCCTGAGTAACCCGGGAAAGTAAATGTAAACACATCAGGGCGTAAATCATCTGTTTGATTAACTCCTTGTAGTATGTCATTAATATTATCAATGTTATTCGGATCCGTTAAACTAGGAATATCAGCAACAGTTAACCTATTCGTTGCTTTTTCATCAGCTAAATGATTCAACGTTCTTGTAACTACTCCTCCATAACTTAAATCCCAGTTCGTACCAGTCCAGTTTGATTGCTGGTCAACTTTTACCCCATTACCAACATACGTTAGTCCTAAAGGGATTGATAAGTTTCCAGCTTGATAATTATAAAGCGGTATTGATTTTACGACTCTACCACTTGATTCGTTTACAGAAGTACCAACATAACGTGTCATCGAAGATGCACTAGGTGACGGTAAAGAAAATGACTGAGCAACTGAATTACTTGTGTATAAGACGCTTACAGTTAAAATAACTAAGTAGGTTAGTTTATTCATTTGTTTTTATAAAGTTTAAGCAAAATTAGAAAACAAAATAGTACTATCCTATCACTAATAATGGGTATTTATAACTAGTTATGTTTGGTGATGTATGTATATATATTAGCAGAAAGTGTGGAAGTTAATTTACTTCAGCAATCAAATAAAGTGTTGATTTCCGGGGTAGGAACACGAATTTTGGATAACCCAGCATTAGAGAATAGAGCTAAAAGGAAAACAATAACTCAAAAAATGATTCTATCTCTAATAGATGTAGCAAAAAAACAAAGGAGGTACAGAAAGGATTCAGTCTTATTGGAATTCAGATCATTGTCAAAGTAAAATAATTAGCTCAAATGGTCGTATATATGGAAAGTATTGTAAAAACAAATTTTGTACTATTTGTTGTACTATAACGTAAAGAGGATAAAATTAATCAATAATTACCCAGTATTGAAACTAATGAAAGGTAACCGAATATTTGATTGCCTTGGATTTAATTTTCCAAAACAAGAAAAATAACAGGTTAGCTATAAGTTTATAGCGGATTATAAAGAATGAATTTTTGATTCCAGTGTAAATGATTGGGTCGATTATAATACAGGGGAATGTTTAACAGGGTGTAATTTACCATTAACATTGAAATATTTGATAGAAAACAATATTGACATTACTAATAAATAAAAGGTGAAAATGTCAACTAAAAAACAAAACCCTTGAATTTATTGACTATTCAAGGGTTTAAAGTGGAGTCGCCGAGAATCGAACTCGGGTCCAAACAAGCAATAATATAGTTTTCTACATGTTTAGTTTTCGTTTAGTTTTCGTGATAATAATAGACCGAAAACAGCCAGTATTACCCTTATCTTCTTGAATTGTTGAAATAATAACGAAGTACTATTATTCCTATGTTAACTTTTACGATGCCTGTATCCTGATTTGCACCAGGAAGAACGCCGTTAACCAAGGCTTTCAGCAGACATTCAGCTTGTACACCTTGTGTACCGAGGCTAATCCTACTGTGATTCGGATTAAGCAGCTAAAGCGTAGTTATTCTCGCCGTTTAAAAAGTGTGATGTAGATATTTACGAGCCATACATCATCGCTCGACATGCTTATTATATTATTGATCTCGCTGTCAATACCAGTCGACCCCATATTTCAAAGAACATTGCAAACCTACAAAATAGATTGGAGTTAGTGTTTATCATTTGATTTTTTTTAAGAAACCTTTCTCAAATTAATATAAACTTCTTGTTTTTTGTTTCCTTGATATTGTTGTATAAATGTGTTATTTTAGCCGGAAGTTTTAAAAATAACACTAAACAGCCCTTCCAACATGAAGTTTGCAATTATAAAAGAAAGAAAAAATCCGCCAGATAGAAGAGTTGTATTTCCTCCAAAATTATGCAAAGAAGTTGTTGCTCAGTTTCCTGAATTAGAGTTTGCTGTGGAGTCTTCTGACATTCGTTTTTTTAATGACAATGCATATGCTACTGCTGGATTTTCTCCTGTAGACGATATAACGGATTGTGATGTGATGTTTGGTGTTAAAGAAGTGCCAGTAGAGGCATTAATCCCTAATAAAAAATATTTCTTTTTTTCACATACAATAAAGAAAGCGGCTTATAATAGAAAGTTATTACAAGCAGTTTTGGCGAAAAACATTGAGCTGTATGATCATGAAACAATAACGAAAGCTTCTGGTTCTCGATTGATTGGTTTTGGTCGTTATGCTGGTATTGTTGGAGCTTATAATGGTTTTATTGCATATGGTAAAAAGTACAACTTATGGAATATGCCTAAGGCTGAACATTTGTCTAGTTTAGATGAAATGAAGCAAGAGTTAGATAAGTTGAGTTTACCAAATATTAAAATATGTTTGACAGGAAATGGAAAAGTAGCTCATGGGTCAAAAGAAATATTAGACCACTTAAATGTAAAACAGGTTTCTGTAGAAGCTTATTTAACACAGGAATTTGATGAAGCTGTTTATTGTAGATTAGATATTTTAGATTATAACAAACGTAAAGACGGACAGGAATTAGACAAGTATGATTTTTATGCTAACGCAAATGAATACGATTCGGATTTTATGCGTTTTGCAAAAAGTACAGATTATTTTATAGCAGGTCATTTTTATGACAATAAGGCGCCATACTTATTTACTAGAGAAGATTGTAAATCGGAAGATTTTAATATTAAAGTTGTTGCAGATGTGTCTTGTGATATTGACGGTCCAGTAGCGTGTACTATTCGACCTTCTACTATTGCTGATCCTATTTATGGGTATAATCCAGAAACGGAATCAGAAATAGATTTTATGGATGATAAAGCTATTGTGGTAATGGCTGTAGATAATTTACCATGTGAGTTGCCTAAGGATGCGAGTGAAGGTTTTGGAGAGCTATTTTTAGAACATGTAATCCCCGCTTTTTTTAATAATGATAAAGACGGTGTGTTAGAACGTGCTAAGATGACTACTTCAGATGGGGAGTTAGCAGAGCGTTATGCGTATTTACAAGATTATGTAGACGGAAAAGAGTAAAATAAATAGATCATATTACATAAAAAACCAGCTTCTTATTCAGAAGCTGGTTTTTTATGTAATAAATGTAAATACGAAGAAAATAAGATAAGTAATAAACAAGCCATGCTTATGGTAACTCCTATAGCTTTGGTGTTTTGTAAGCTAGTTATAACATCTTGAAATAAATGCTTAGGTTGAGTAAATAGCTCCCAAGAATTCCAGCGTAAGTATCTACCTAGATAAATACCGAATCCGGTTAAAAAAGCAATAAAAATCATACTAAAAGAAGCAATAGTTGTATTCCATTTTTCTTTTAAGACAGTATAAACATCTACCATAGAGAAGATAGCTAATAATAGCCCATTAGCAGCGAAAATAAAAATCAGCAAAACATCAAACCAAATAAAACTGGAGCTGATGTGATTTAAATGAATTAAATCAGTAATAATGTAAGGTGCGTTAGGCAAGAAGAGTAGCCAAATAAATAAAACGCTTAATAACAAAAGGACATGTTTTTTTAGAAGACTGCTTTTTTTTGCTAATTGTGAAATAGCATATGGAATACCTGCCAAAAACAAATTCCAAATTAAAAACATATAGGTAGTACTCTGTGTATATTTTACACGAAATAAAATTAATGCTAGACAAAAAATAATATTGATAGTTACTACTTTGTTCTGTTTGGTAAAAAATGTTTGCATAGTGTAGAATAGTTAAAAATGATAATGGTTATATACCTAACGTATAGGCTAATAAGTCTGTAACAGAAAAAGTGTTGCCTAAAATTAAGTTTGCTAAGGAATGATTTTCTAATCCGATTGTTTTTAATAAGGGAGTAAGCTGTATGAGTTCCACCGTAAAAGCAATTAATAAAGTAATACTGGCTAGTTTGTTATTTGAAATAGAAACAAAACTCTTTAGGAAGTAATAAAGCAGTAACACCACTAGATAATCTCCAAAAACATGCCTAATAAATCCTGTTTTAAAGAAGATTACAATGGATATTTCTGTTAGTAATAACAGTATAAAAGCACTAAAGGAACTAAAGTTGAAATGTAACTTAATTATTTTTAAAATCATTTAATTTCAATTTTAGAGCCTAAAAATTTCGGTTTAGTATTAAATAGTATGTCAATGCATGCTTTTGTTCGAGCTAATAATTCACGAATTTCGGTTTTGATGGCATATCGTCCTTTTAAAGTTTTGGCGTTAAAACCAATGGCTTCTATATCATGTTTTTCGGCTAAATAAATGGCTCTTTCATTATGAAATTTTTGTGATATTATGGTGATGTTATTTAATCCAAAAATTTCTTTTGCTCTAATGATAGAGTCAAGTGTTCTAAATCCGGCATAGTCTAAATAGATTTTATGTGAAGGAATACCTCCTTGTATTAAATCGTTTTTAAAATCGGTAGGTTCATCATACCCTTTTCTGCTATTATCACCACTTACTAATACATGTGTTATTTTACCGGCTAGGTATAGATTTATGGTGGCATCAACTCTATATTTATAATATAAGTTAATATTGCCGTTAGAAAGATGTTTTCCTGTTCCTAAAACTAATCCTACTTTGTTTTTAGGAATAGCTACTACTGAAGAATACGTTTTTTGTTTGGCATTGTTTTTAATAATATAATGTGGTACTATAATGCTAGCTGCAATAAATAATAAGCTTAGCATTAAGGCTTTTAGGTACTTCATGTTTGTTTTTTTTTAAAGACTAATAAAAGATTTTTAGGTGTAAAGAAAATAAAAACCAGCACGAGTAATAATAGCCAGAAATAGGGTTCGCTCATCCGTATTTCTTCAGAAGGATTATTGTTGAATTTATTATTGATAATGTCTTCTTGTTTTTTTAATAAACGTTGCTTTTGGGCTTCTGTTTCCAAAGCTATATAAGTTGTATTGTGACTTAATATATTATGTGTAAAGCTTTGTTGTAAACTTTTTAACCAATATTTTCTTTTATACTTAGGATTGGTAGCGCTTAATTTTTCAAATAATTTAAGATGTAAACCTTGTGCGAAAGTGTTTAAGTTGGTATTAAAGCTTAAGTTTTCTAATGAGTCAAAGCTGATGATTTCTGGTTCTTTATCGTTTCGTAAATGGGTAGTATGCCCATTTCTAGAAAATGTTAGGAATTCAAAGTCTTTAATAGGTGTTTTATTCCAATCTTCAGATTCAATTAAATTGTTTAACGGAAAAGATTCTTTAAAATGCAATTCATTTTTATCGGCATAATATCTGTTTTTAGTATTAGCATATACAATTATCATGGGTATTTGATTATTGTTTTTATGCAATTGCTGAATTTGATTTAGTGCTTTTATATAATTAAATCCAGAAGCTTTAGTTTTTGGTTTGTCATTCCAGCTAACATCGGCATCTACATATAATACATCATATGGGATTTTGGAGCTTATTAGAGAGTTCTGGTCTTGCTTAAAATGATTTCTGTATTCTTCTCCTAATTCTGTATTGTCTATTAAAAAGTAATAATGTGTTTTTATAGTGCTTTTAGGAAGTAATTGCTTAGCGCTTGGTGGTATGTAGTAGCTATTTTTCGTGAATTCTATAATAGTATTGTTTTTTGATTGTATAGGGATATTAATGTTGGTGTCATTTATTTTAAAATGAACAGATTCTTTGTGATAAAGGGTAAAGCCAGAAGTTCTAGTTTCATGTTCTTTAAACGGGTAAATTTTTAGTGATAATTTTTTATCTGAAAGGTATTGAAGTATACCAGGATCTTTTTGCTGATTTGTAATTTGGTTGTATATCCAGTTAGCTGCGTTCTTTTCTGCTAAAATCCCATATTCTCTGCGGTCCTCTATATCTAAATAATATTGGGTTATAAATACATCTTCAGGCAAGTTGAATTCAGTGTTGAATTCTCGTAAATTTTCATTTTCTAAATTGGTAATTTCTAAGTTTATCTGTGTTTGGTAATAATCTCCATCTTCAATGTGCTTGGTAGTGTAATGATAGTTTATACGATCTTTTAATTTAGTGGGAGCAATCCTTCTTTGCCAAGGGTGTTCCAGTTTTTCTTCTCCTAAAAATAACTTTTGAATATCCTTGACTCTACTATTAGATAACTTTAAATTATTAAAAACATGCCAATCATAATAAACAGATATTAAAGGCATTCTTTGTGCCTTACTTAAAAAGGAATTATGCCTATTTCTAATATTCATTTGAGTAAGAATAAAATCTACTTTAGAAATATTAAAATCAGTATATATTAAGTTGTCTGAATCGTAATGGTAGGTTTTGTTTACAATAGCATGTAAAGTACTTCTATGATTTTCACAAGTATAAATTATAATACTTGGTATAACTAATGTAGCTATAAAGCCATAAGTAATTAGTAGTTTGGGAGGGTAGTTTAATTTTAATGCATTAAAACTAATGAATAGTGATTTACCTTGAATGATAAATAAAATTATAGGTGTCAATAATAATAATCCAATACCTAACAAAATTATGGAGATTAATGCTAATGGTAGGTACGGAATAAAAACAATGAAAAAATAAAGTACATAAGGAGCTCCAAAACAACTAATGATAAACCCAAGTAATTTTATTTTAACAATGTTAGAAGTAGAAGCGTACAAACCAATAGCATTAAGGAATACAATACCATAGATGATTGGGAAATCGAAATCACCAAAAGCTTTTAAATTAGCATTAAAGGCTAAACCTACAAAAGGAAGTATTAATCCGAATATAAGAATGACAATAGGGTTGTTAGCTTTTATTTCTTTTCGTGTAAAGTACCCTATTATATAGCGTATGCCAAAAAAGAGAAATACTGTAACTCCTATGGATATTACAATCATTTGAATAAAATCTACTGAGGAGTAACTAAGATCATTTGTAATTATTTTTTTTAGGAATGGTATAATTACGACTACAACAAAGTAAGTTGTTAAAGGGGTTATAATGCTATAGCCTAAATTTGCCAGATTTGATTTGTAAGTAGCTTTAGGGGGAAACTTTTTTAATATTAAATCTATTAAAGCATATAGTAATCCGGGAATAGTTAAGTATAACGGGATTATAGTGTAATCTACTCGTTCAGTTATAATACTGGGTAAAGTATTAATTAGGTTCATATTAACAAAAACAAATAACCCAGTTAAGTAGGTTATTATAACAAATAAAGGAAGTATCCAATCAGCTATTTTTTTCTTGAAATCTAAGCTCATTAAAAAGATAAGAAATACTAGAAGCACTCCCCATATAGTTTTAGGTATTTCCCATTCAGAAGCTATGTCCTCCGTAATTACTTCATTAAAAATAAACGCAAGCAATAACTGTGGAATAATTAGAGCAATGCAGTAGAATAAAGTTCTATAGGTGTTATGCTTGTTCATGATTTTTAGTAATTAGATGGTTTAACGACAATAGGATTAAAATGTAAATAATACTTCCGAGTATTAAATGAGAACTTTTAGGGTTGATATAGTTTGTCAATTCAGGAAAGGAAGCCAGTTTAAGAGCGCTAATAATTCGCATAGAATTTGCTAGGATAGTAATAAAAAAGCTAATCACAATTAATGATAAAAAACGAAGTAATTTACCCTGAATATTAAATGAATTCCAGTCTTTTATCATTAATAAAAGCAAACAGATAGTGTAAAAATTAGTTCCAGAACAGGACTTTTCAATAATAATATTAGTGTTAGAGGTGAAGCCTACATCAGCTGTCCAAGTAAAATTAATTCTAGTGAATAGCTCTACTATAGTTACAATCGGCTCTAAAAACCACTGTAATTGATTAATAGTAGCTAAAGAAAAACTAGTTTTAAGAACTATTAGAACCAGAATGCAGAGGCCCCATTTTTTTAGTTTACTGTTGTTCATTATTTCTAAAGTTTTCAAGGGTTAGTTCTTGCCAAGTATGATTCCTTAAAACTTCGTTATGCTTTAAATATTTCACCCTAATTTTTCTCCATTGTTTTTCGGATAGGAACTCCATGTTTTTAGTAGCATAATTATATAAAGTAGTTGCATTTCTTTCAGATAATGAAATTAGATAATCTATACTAGTATGTTGTTTTTGGTTTAAATTATACTTAGTAATTACTTGATCCCAATTAAGAAAAGATGCTATATATAAAAAGCAACACATAACAGTTGTATTAAATCGCAATAAGAACCAAAGGTTTTTAGCCTTCATAACTTTAATATAGGTGCTTAGTAAACCAATTATTGCTAGTGTTAAATAGATAAAGACTCCAATTCTCTTATAGGTCAATCCCAAGTTTTGGACATACAATAGGTTTTTATAAAAAGTGATAACGACAACAATTACATTTAATAGAATCCATAAATAAGCTAGTCTTTTTAAGATAATAGATTTTTCGAAAAAGTTCAGGTTGCCTCTAAAAAAGTATAGAATAATACCTATAGCTAATATGATGGATGTAATTAAAGCATTAACGCCCTTATGTACAGCTTGAGATAGAATGGCTCCTTGGTTAGAGCTTTCTGTTAATAAATAGATTAAATCAGTTGTTATAAAGATTAGTATAAGTATGTTTAATGAGCCAATTAAAACTACACCAAGCATATTTTCTTTTAAAAGCTCTGTTGTGTTACTTGTATTAAAACGGCTTGATTCTAGCGTGTTTTTGGTGCTAATATCTATTTTGGTAATTCGTTCTAATTGTATCGGGTTTGTTACGTTGTTTAAAATGTAATATCCCGTTAATGTAAATAGTATCCAACCTATATTGATAAAACTAAGGTCTATTTTATTGATTAAGTCATTAAAAACAGGGCTTGCATTTTTATATAAACAAGTAAACACTATAATTAATAATAGGGGTAATCCAATTAGTTTTATGAGGTAGGGGTAGTCTGTTTCTTTTTTTTTAATTAATTGTTCCGGAAAAATCGAGGTTTTTTTTTCTAAAACCCGAAAAAACATAGCAATAATAAAAGAAAAGAACCCGTTCAATAAGCTAATATATATAGATGTTTTTTGAGTTGAAACATAACCAATAAAGACAAAGAGTGTAACAAAATAATTTATAATACTTAAGCTAGATTGAATGTTAAAAACAAGAATTGATGCAATTAAAAATAGAATAGATATGACTTTTACAATAGTATTACTGAAAGCTTCCCTTTTGTAGATGAATACTGAACCATAAACTAATATGGAAGTTATAATGATATTAATTCCTAAGCTTTTTTGATACAAAAAGATACTTAGTAATATGGATACTGTAAGTAGAATTACTTTTCGATAGATTTCATTAGTTTGTTTCATATTTCTGTTGTTTTTAATTGAATATTCTCAACTCTACCTGTGTAAAGTACTTTGAAATTCAAAGTAAGTGATTAAAAAAAAGTGATTATTGTTTTATTAGTTTTTCAAGTGCGTTGATATGCTTTTTAAATTCTAGTCTTCCAAGCTTATTAGTGCTATAACGAGTGTTAGGTTTTTTGCCAATAAATTGCTTTTCAATAGTAATGAATTCAGCTTTTTCTAGAGCTTTTATATGGCTTGCCAAATTACCATCAGTGGCGCCTAATAATTCTTTTAAGGTATTAAATTCAGCATATTCATTTACCATCAGTATAGACATGATGCCTAGTCTGATTCTATGATCAAATATTTTATTAATATGTTGAATGATATTTTTAGACACTAATTATCGGTTTAAAGTTATTTATAGGCTTGTATATTAAAGCGTTTTTCTATCATATTTAAAGTGCATAAATGTACCATAAATAATATGCATGACACCAAATCCTAACACCCAAAGCCAAAACCCATAACCGGGTAGTATTGCACAGATAATTCCTAAAATGATTTCGATATAACCTAAGTACTGTATTTTTCCTAAAGTATGTTTGGAAGCATTTACTAAAGCTAGCCCATAAAAAATAAGCATTAAAGCTCCCGTTTGCCCGTATTTTTGTTGGTTAAGTATTATTAATATATAGATACCTCCTGCGACTAATGGAATCAAGAAATTAGCCATAGCTCGTAGCCCCGTTTTATCAAATACACTTTCACCATTTTTTTTAGCCTTTCTAACTGTGAAAAAGATTGCGGTTACAACGGTACAAAATGCAATCAAAAACAAATCAAGTAATACAATATTGAATATCTTTCCATCTAAAATTAAATACCCTTTTACACTTGTGGTTACTAACCAATAAGCATATGCTGATCCTATCAATGCATAAACACCAGCCATAATACCTGATAAGCCACTTAAGGAAATAAACCGAGATGATTTATTCATTAAATGTTTAATTTCTGAGAGGTCTTTTAAATAATCTTGTTGCGTCATGATAAAAGTACTTTGAAAAACAAAGTTAACAAAATATTTAAATAAAACAATCCTCTTTCGTAAATTTATAAATGATATCTCTTTTAATTGATGTAGTTTTAGTTCAGATTAAAAAAATATAAAAATGGTTAAGGTCTCAAATTATTGGATATTACTTTTAGGGATGATTTTATCTTTTTTAAGTTTTTACTTTATAAATAGACAAGAGCAACTTAAAAGAATTAATATTTTAACCAATAATTCAGTATCCGTTAAAAATAAAATAAACACTGAATTAAGTAAAGTTAATTTAATGATTGAATCTTTGAGTTTCTTTGTACAAAACACTCCGGAAATTAATCAACCATTATTTACAAAATATACCACTCCTTTTTTAAAGGAATCAAATGGTATTAAAGCTTTAGAATGGGCTCCTTTAGTAAGTGAACTAGATAGGTTAAATTATGAAGAGAAACAGTGTTTAAATATTGATAATGAGTTTTTTATTACTCAAAAAGGAGATGGTAATTCACTGATACGAGCAAAAAATAAAATTCATTATTATCCGGTTCATTTTATAAACCCTTTAGTAACAAATAAAAAAGCTTTGGGGTATGATTTGTCTTCAAATTTTAAAAGAAACCAGAGTATTGAAAGTTCTTTAAAATCGGGTAAAATGTCTTTTACAGAGCCAATTAATTTAGTTCAAGAAAATAATGAATCTTATGGTTTTTTGGTAATTAAACATTTAATTGAATCAAAATATAATTCGTCAGGGGTTGTGTTAGGCGTATATAGTATGACTGTTTTCATGAATAACTTGTTAGATTATGAGTTTAAAAATTTAGATATTGTTGTTTATGATAAGTCAGATAAAAACACCAACTTATTTACAAGTATAAAAAAAAATGATCAATATAGTAGTGAAAAAGTATTTTTTGAGTTTGAAGTAATAGCTGCTGACAGAAAATGGATTGTAAATTGTTTTGATAAAAATAACCTTTTGAGTTATCCCCATACACTTGGGGGGTATCTTGTTTTGTTTTTGGGTTTGTTGCTTACGTTTTCCTTGTTTATTATGATGAAAAGAAAAGAAAATTATAATATTATTTTAGAGAAAAAAATATTTGATAGGACTAATAGATTGATTAAAATTAATAATCAGAAAGACACTTTGTTAAAAGAAATTCACCATAGAGTTAAAAATAATATGCAAGCAATTAAATCATTAATTGGTTTACAAGCAAGGTATATTAATGATGAAAAAGTAAAAGAGCTATTTCAAAACACAAAAAACAGAATCAACTCTATGGCTATGGTACATGAAATGTTGTATCATACAGAAGATGTTAGTAAGATAAATGGAAAAGCCTATATTTTAAATTTAATTAATGAATTAATTTATTCTTATAAGACATATAATGATGATGTAAAATTAATTGAGTCAATGGATGATATTAAGTTAAATATTGACACATCAATACCTTTAGGATTAATTATTACAGAAATTATTACAAATACATTAAAATATGGAGGTAATCATAATTCCATAATAATAAATGTAGAATTAAAGGTTTCTGAAGATTCTCAATATGAAATGATAATTAGCGACAATGGACCAGGTTTTGAGCTGCCAAAAAAAGAAGATATAAGTTCTTTAGGTTTGCGATTAATTTTTAGATTAATAAGCCAATTAAATGGAGAGATAATAAAGGTAGATAATGTTTCGGG
Source organism: Flavobacteriaceae bacterium (assembly GCA_013214625.1). Taxonomy (GTDB): domain Bacteria; phylum Bacteroidota; class Bacteroidia; order Flavobacteriales; family Flavobacteriaceae. The sequence continues at coordinate 18,429 of JABSPO010000037.1, read as the reverse complement.
AGTGATGTATAAAATAATATTTAAAGAAATTAATAGTTAATACCATTTTTAAGTGAACCCAGCAGAGAACTATATCATCAATCAACCTGAGCTATTCAGAGAAATATTACTGTATTTACAACTAGTAGTAGAGCGCACTATTCCGGAGTTAGAATTAAAATATAAATATAAAATTCCCTTTTATTATTTAAACGGAAAACCATTTTGTTATTTTAATGCGAGTCATAAAAAACAATATGTGGATGTAGGTTTGGTGAAAGGAAAACTAATAAAAGTACATACGGAATATTTAGTGGGAGAGAAGCGTAAAAAAATGGTATCGCTACGCTATAAAAACATGGAGGAAGTGGATAATCAAGTTTTGATTGAGGTGTTGGAAGAAGCAAAGAGTTTGTATTAACTAGTTAGTTCAAATTGATATTGTTCTTTTTGGAGTTATTAAACAACTGAAATACATATCCAACAGTTATGTTGTGCTGTATAAACCAAAATTGCTGTTTGGCGGTGTCTCCGTCAATAGTGGTTTTAACCCAGGGCATGTTTATAAACCCTCCTTTTAGTTCCGTTTGAATCATAAAGTGTTCGAAAAAAGTTAAGTTTAAACCAGCTTTAACACTAATTCCATAGCCTGACCAGCTAAACTCATCATTTCGTGGTTTCCCAATAATTGTAGCGTTTGTTTTGGGGTATAAGCCACCAATACCAATTCCTTCTAATAAATTGATTTGAATTTTATTAGGATTTAAGTTTAAGTATTCTCCTAAGTCATCTACACGAGCAATTTCAATATTTACATAGTTCAATCCGTCTGTGTATTCAAAAGCAAAAAAGGTTGGATTTCCGTCAGGACCTATGGTGTCAATCAAATTTATAGTGTCATTATTATAGACACCATTATAGTTAACATCACCTTCTTCAATGCCATTAAAGTTAATATATCCGTTGATGGTGACGTTTTGTGGTCTTTCAACAACATATTTCATGTGGTCAAAACCAAAAGAAATTTGATAGTTATCATAAATATAATATCCTAGTCTAAAATTAGTTTGCGGAATAGTCATTCTAGCAGGATTGATATAATCAATATGCCAGCCTTTAGGTTTGTCTTTCGCGTTTACATCTTGTAAGGTAAAGTCGTAATTAGCACCTTTAAAATGAATATCTGATTTTGAAAATAGAGCCCTATTTCCTCCCCAATAAAAATAAGCTTTTCCTTTATTCTTATTGTAGGTGTATTCATTTTCAGAAATATTAGTTTCTTCTTGTGAGAATACAACTGAGCTAATCCCTAGAAAAAGGAGTACAAGAAGAGTTTTATAATCCATTAACCGTTTTTCTGATTTTAACCAAGTTGGTTAACAATTTTTCTAAATGATCAAGGTGTAACATGTTTGCACCATCACTTTTTGCATTTGCTGGGTCAAAATGTGTTTCTATAAATAAGCCATCTACATTATTTACAATTCCAGCACGTGCAATAGTTTCTATCATGTCTGGTCTTCCTCCAGTAACTCCTGAGTTTTGATTTGGTTGCTGTAAAGAGTGAGTTACGTCTAAAATTGTTGGGGCAAACTGGCGCATCGTTGGGATGCCTCTAAAATCAACAATCATGTCTTGGTAGCCAAACATCGTTCCTCTGTCAGTAATCCAAACTTTATCACTTCCGGCATCTTTAACTTTTTGAACTGCATGTTGCATTGCCTCTGGACTCATAAATTGTCCTTTCTTTAAGTTAACTACTTTTCCTGTTCTTGCAGCTGCAACAACTAAATCCGTTTGACGAACTAAGAATGCAGGTATTTGCAACACATCAACATATTCTGCAGCCATTGCAGCATCAGATATTTCATGTATATCGGTTACTGTAGGTATATTAAAAGTTTCTGAAACTTTACGTAATATTTTTAACGCTTTTTCATCACCAATTCCTGTAAAGCTATCAATCCTACTTCTGTTGGCCTTTTTAAAAGATCCTTTAAAGATATATGGGATTTCCAATTTATCAGTAATACCAATTACTTTTTCGGCAATTCGTAAAGCCATGTCTTCACTTTCAATAGCACATGGTCCGGCTAATAAAAAGAAGTTGTTGCTGTAGTATGTTTGATGTTAGGAATTTGCTCTAAAGTCATATGTTTAATTTTTGCGCAAAGATAATCTTTTTCATTAGACATAATGGGGTTTTAAGAAACTCCTAACACTATATATATTGTATAATATATGTACATTGATATGGTTTAAATAAAAAAGCGTACCTTTGCACCCTTAAATTAGAGATTTATAGTTATGAGTTCTGTAAAAAATATTGCAATTATTGCCCATGTCGATCATGGTAAAACAACGTTGGTAGATAAGATTATGTACCATTGCCAGTTATTTCGTGAAAACCAAAATACTGGAGATTTAATTCTGGATAGCAACGATTTAGAACGAGAACGAGGAATAACTATTACCTCTAAAAACGTATCTGTAATCTATAAAGGGGTAAAAATCAACATTATCGATACTCCAGGTCACGCCGATTTCGGTGGAGAAGTAGAGCGAGTATTGAATATGGCTGATGGTGTTTTACTTTTAGTAGATGCATTTGAAGGGCCAATGCCTCAAACACGTTTTGTATTACAAAAAGCATTAGACTTAGGGTTGAAGCCTTGTGTAGTTATTAATAAGGTTGATAAAGAAAACTGTACTCCTGAAGAAGTTCATGAAAAAGTATTCGACTTAATGTTCGAATTAGGTGCAGAAGAATGGCAAATGGATTTCCCAACAGTATATGGTTCTGCAAAGAACAACTGGATGAGTGATGACTGGGAAAACGAAACAGACAACATCGAGCCGTTATTAGATATGGTTTTAGAGCACATTCCTGAATTCAAAGTAGAAGAAGGAAGTACTCAAATGTTAATTACGTCGTTAGATTTTTCTTCTTTTACAGGAAGAATTGCAATCGGACGTTTAACACGTGGATCTTTAAAAGAAGGAATGCAAGTATCGCTTTGTAAAAGAGATGGTAGCATTGTAAAATGTAAGATTAAAGAATTACAATTATTTGAAGGTCTTGGACGTTTAAAAGTGTCTGAGGTAAAAGCTGGAGATATTTGTGCAATTGTTGGATTAGAAGGATTTGAAATTGGTGATACTATTGCTGATATCGAAAACCCAGAAGCATTAGCAACTATTGCTATTGATGAGCCAACAATGAGTATGTTATTTACCATTAATGATTCTCCTTTCTTTGGAAAAGATGGAAAGTATGTAACATCTCGTCATATTAAAGATAGATTATATAAAGAATTAGAAAAGAATTTAGCGTTACGTGTTAATGAAACAGGTAGTGCAGATAAATTTTTAGTATTCGGTCGTGGTGTATTACACTTGTCTGTATTGATAGAAACAATGCGTCGTGAAGGATATGAAATGCAAATTGGTCAGCCACAAGTTATTATCAAAGAAATTGATGGTGTGAAATGTGAGCCTGTAGAGGAATTAACTATTGATTTACCAGAAGCAGTTTCAGGTAAAGCAGTTGAAATGGTTTCTATGCGTAAAGGTGAAATGACATCTATGGTAGCTAAAGGTGATCGTATGATTTGTGAATTCTTGATTCCTTCAAGAGGAATTATCGGAATGCGTAACCAATTATTAACAGCTACAGCTGGTGAGGCTATTATGGCACACCGTTTTAAAGAATACCAACCTATGAGAGGTGCTATTCCTGAGCGTTTAAACGGGTCATTGATTTCTATGGAAAGAGGAAAATCTATTCCTTATTCAATTGATAAATTACAAGATAGAGGTCGTTTCTTTGTTGATGCAGGAGAAGATATTTATGAAGGTCAGGTTATTGGAGAAAATTCAAGACGTGATGACATGACAGTAAATATTACTAAAACGAAAAAACAGTCTAACGTACGTTCTTCTGGAGCAGATGAAAAAGCTAAAATTGTTCCGGCAATTAAATTCTCTTTAGAAGAAGCTTTAGAATTTATTCAGAAAGATGAATATGTTGAGGTTACACCAAAATTCATACGTTTACGTAAAATACATTTAAAGGAAAGCGAAAGAAAACGTAATCCAATTAAATAGTAAACCTTACTAAGATTAAATTAAAAAATACCACTGTAATTATTACAGTGGTATTTTTTTTATTCGTTTTATCGACGAAATAACGTCTTTCACCTATAGTTTTAATGCGATTGTCAGTATGGTCTCTTGATTTAGTAGTTAATATGATAAATTTGTATAGAATATTAATAATTTATTATGAGAAGTTTTATCTACGCTATTTTCTTCTTTTTATCTGTTCAGATAAATGCACAAGTAGGGATTGGAACTACCAACCCTGATAATTCATCTGTATTGGAATTAAGCTCTTCAAATGCAGGTTTTTTAATGCCAAGAGTTACGTTAGGTAGTCTTACTGATATTGTGACAATTCCTAGTCCAGTAGAAGGGTTGATGGTATATAACCTGGGTGCTTCATGTGGGATTCAGTCAGGAGTTCATGTTTTTGATGGTACTAAATGGAATAGAATAGGTTATTCAGCTAATAATTTATATACACGTTTAATAAAGGATAAGTTAGGAGTTAGCGGTGTTACGTATTCGAATATAAATTCAAGTAATTCTTATGCTGGATTTTCATCACTTTTTGATGGTGTGGATAATACAGGAGGAAGTACTTTTCATGTAAGTAAAAGTGGCTCTCCTTCTGGTGATTGGGGTTTTGGGATTGTGTTTTCTGCTAAGTATACGATACAAGAAGTAATTTTTGAAGGGAGAAATGATTGTTGTACTAATAGGATAAATAATGTGATAGTTCGGTTGTATAGGTGTGGTACATTAGTATATTCATCATCAGCCATAACTGGAGCAGTAACAGGTAAAAATAAGGTTGTAATACCAAATATTTATGCAGATGAAATGCATTTAGTTGTTCCAAGTGGGGGCACAGCAGGTACTGGAAACACAATTAATTTTTCGGAGTTAGAAATTATTGCAAAAGATTAGTTTAAAAGAATTAATATGTAAGTGTCACTGTAAATTACAGTGACACTTTTTTTGTACTATTGTCACTAAGTTTAACTTAATATTTAAAAGAATTAATTATGGAATTAACATTAGTAGAAATAGTAGGGTATTTAGCATCAATAGTGGTATTGTGTTCTTTTACAATGAAAGACGTTAAAAAACTAAGAAGAGTAAACATAGTAGGGTGCTTACTGTTTGTAGTATATGGATTTATGATGCCAACATTGCGTATAGGGATGCCGATTATTATTACCAACGCAGCTATCATGGGGATTAATGTGTATTATTCCTTTATAGCAAAGCAGTCTTAAAACTTCTCTTAAAAAAAGTACTGTTTTTTGTAGGTAGGTAAAAATGCAATTTTTATTTTTGCACATGGAAAATAAAATACTTATTCTAGACTTTGGTTCTCAAGTTACGCAGCTGATTGCGCGTAGAGTAAGAGAATTAAATATTTACTGTGAAATTCACCCTTATAACAGTAAGAAATACAACTTTGACGATTATAAAGCCGTTATTTTGTCAGGATCTCCACATTCTGTTAGGGGAGAGAATCCGCCAAAAATAGACTTATCTGCTGTAAAGGGTAAAAAACCATTATTAGGGATCTGTTATGGAGCACAATACTTAGCTCATTTTTATGATGGTGAAGTGGGTTCGTCTAATACACGTGAGTATGGTCGTGCAAATTTATCGTATGTAAATACGGAGTCGCCTTTGTTTAAAAATATAGCAATTGGTTCTCAAGTATGGATGAGTCACTCCGATACTATTTTAAGTTTACCGAAAAATTACAAGTGTATAGCAAGTACGCATGATGTAAAAAATGCAGCGTATGAAATTGAAGGAGAGCAAACCTATGCAATCCAGTTTCATCCAGAAGTGTATCACTCAACTGATGGAAAACAATTATTAGAAAACTTTTTAGTACATATTGCTGGGGTTAGTCAGGAATGGACTTCTGATAATTTTGTAGACTCTACTGTAGCAGGTATAAAAGAAAAAGTAGGAAATGATAAAGTTGTTTTAGGGCTTTCTGGAGGAGTAGATTCTACAGTTGCGGCAGTGTTGTTACAAAAGGCAATTGGGGATAATCTATATTGTATTTTTGTAAACAACGGTTTATTACGTAAGAACGAGTATTCTTCTGTGTTAAAGCAATACGAAGGAATGGGGTTGAATGTAAAAGGAGTAGATGCTACTCAGCAATTCTATGATGAATTAGCTGGTTTGTCCGACCCTGAAGCAAAGCGTAAAGCAATTGGTAAAGTGTTTATTGAGGTATTTGATCAGGAAGCTAATTTAATAGAAGGTGTTAAATGGTTGGCGCAAGGAACTATTTATCCCGATGTAATAGAGTCGATTTCTGTAGATGGCGGGCCATCGGCAACAATTAAATCGCATCATAATGTAGGAGGTTTACCTGACTTTATGAAGTTGAAGATTATTGAACCTTTACGTATGATTTTTAAAGATGAGGTTCGTAGAGCAGGAGCTTCTATGGGAATAGACGCAAAATTATTAGGGCGTCATCCGTTCCCTGGTCCAGGTTTGGCAATTAGAATATTAGGGGATATTACTCCAGAAAAAGTAGCGATGTTACAAGAAGTAGATGCTATTTTTATTAATGGACTACGTGACCATGGTTTGTATGACAAGGTATGGCAAGCAGGCGCTATTTTATTACCAGTACAATCAGTAGGGGTAATGGGGGATGAGCGTACTTATGAAAAAGCAGTTGCTTTAAGAGCAGTTGAAAGTACCGATGGTATGACGGCTGACTGGGTAAACTTACCATACGAGTTTTTGCAAAAAGTATCTAATGATATTATTAATAAAGTTAAAGGTGTAAATAGAGTTGTTTATGATATCAGTTCTAAGCCACCAGCAACTATCGAGTGGGAATAATACTATTCCATATAAAACATTAAAAGCCACCAAATTTGGTGGCTTTGTTTTTTAATTACATTAAATTTAATTATATATTGTAAGATGACTTATTTTTGGCAAGAAGATTGCTTTTAAGTTATTGTGAAATACATTACGGATATGAAAAAATTACTTTTAGGATTGCTTTTTATTATTGGAACTTCAACAACTCTTTTTGGACAAGGGTTTCAAGAGCATACTATTGCTACTGGTGAAACACTAAGTACTATTGTTGAAAAGTATCAAGTATCTCCTTATGAATTATACCTGCTAAATCCAGACATAAAAGATGGATTAGAAGTAGGTGAGGTATTGGTATTGTTAAAAAATAGTCAATATCCTTTTGATGCAACTTTGGTTGGGTTAATGAAATATAGGGTGAAGAAAAAAGAGACTTTATATGGTATTGCTAAAGCGCATGGAGTAACAGAAGCAGACATAAAAAAATACAACACCAGTTTATACGCGAATCAAATTAAAAAAGGGAATAAAATTAAAATCCCAGTTTTTAATAAAAGTTTAGCTGCTCAAGTAGTAACTGTTCCTGTGGATGTTCTAGAAGTTTCTGCAACAAAAGTGATTACAGAAACAATTAGTCATGAGGTTCTGCCTAAAGAAGGGAAATATGGTATTTCTAAGAAATACGGAATTACGATTCTTGAATTAGAAGCGCAGAACCCTATAATAGTAGACGGATTAAAAATAGGACAAGTATTAACAATAACAAAAAAGACAACTGTAGAAACAGTAGTTGACGGAACAGCTCTTGAAAATGATAAGTTTGAGTATTATACGGTAAAGGCAAAGGAAGGTTTTTACAGCTTAACTAAAAAATTAGGAGTTTCTAAAGATTCATTAGAAGTTTTAAACCCAGGTTTAGTAGATGGTTTAAAAATTGGGATGATTTTAAAATACCCAAAAAGGAAATTAGTTAAAGCTGAGGTTGCATCATTTAAATTATTAGATAGTATTTCTAATTTTGAAACACAACACATTACCTTAATGTTGCCTTTACGATTGAATAAAATCGTAGAAAATGATTCTGTTTCCAATATTAAAAAAAGGATACTAAGGGATGGAACAGTAAATAATGCGTTAGATTTTTATTCAGGAGTTTTAATGGCTGTTGATTCAATGAAAAATGTAGGGATCTCAACTAAATTAAGAGTGTTTGATACACAGTACGATAGAAGAGAGGTTAAAACCAATTCACAACGAATTTCTGAATTGTTAGCGAAAAACTATCAAGAAAACGAAGTAGTAATTGGTCCGTTAGTAGCTTCCAATGTAGTGTTAGTAGCAAATGGTTTAGCAAAATATAATGTTCCGGTTTTAGCTCCGTACCCATTAAAAGCTACTCCAGAAAGTAATAATGTATATCAAACAAGTGCGTCGATTGATTTTCAACGTACTGAAATGATTCGTTTTATTGAGTCTTATAGTGTCGGCAAACCAATGATTATCATTACCGATAAAAAGACGAGTGCTATAAAGAAGGAGTTGCAATTAAAATTCCCTTTGGCAAAAATAATCACCCCAAGAGAAGGGAATTTATTAATCCCAAAAGATTTTAACGGACTGTTAAGTGAAACAATAGAGAATATTGTTATTATAGAAGCAAAAGAGGTTGGTTTGTTGTCTACTGTTACTACAATATTAGACACTAAATTGAGAAAACATAAAATAACATTATTTACAACAAGTAGTACTAAAACATTTGAGACTATAGAAAACAGGTATAAAGCAAAGTTAAATTTACATTTCCCGTCTATTAGGAAGGAATTAACTTTTGGGAAAGAAGATGATTTTTCAAAAACATATAAAGCTAAATATGGGAAACTACCTAGTAAATATGTATTCAGAGGATACGATTTAACTATGGATGTTTTATTAAGACAAGCAGTATCATCTACTTTTCAAAATGCTACTCAAACGATTGGAGAAACATCATATTTAGAAAATAAATTCAATTATTATAAAACAGAAAAAGGCGGGTATACTAATAAAGCAATGTATATATTGCGTTATACACCTGAATTGAAAATTGAAGAAGCGAGTTTAATCCCGTCAGTTGGTTTAATTCCCAAAGGATAAACTCGATCGGAAAATGTTATTTAACTCAAATTGGTGTGTTTGCACCGAGTATGTTGATTTAGAAAAAAGATAATAGACTAATTATGATAACATCTAATGTAACCTATAAAGGAGCTTTACGTACTGTATCAGTACATTTAAGATCAGGAAATGAAATTATTACTGACGCACCAGTAGATAACAATGGTAAAGGAGAAGCTTTTTCTCCAACAGATACGGTTGCAACAGCGTTAGCAAGTTGTATGCTGACAATCATGGGGGTTAAGGCGAATGCAAAAGAAATTAATATTGAAGGAGCTTCAGCTGATGTTACTAAAACTATGGGGGTAAATCCGCGTAGAATTACTAAGATTGATATAGTGTTTAAATTACCTTTTTCTTTTGATGAAGCTACAAAAACCATTTTAGAACGAGCTGCTTTAACATGTCCGGTATTTTATAGTTTGCATGCCGAAATTGAAAAAAATGTAACATTTAACTGGTTGTAATGGTTAGAGTTGTTTTCATATTGTTTCTTATGTCATTCCAATTCTTGGTAGCTCAAGATGAAGAATTGTCATGGAGCGCAAATGAAAAATTAACGTGGGATAATTTTAAAGCCTCCCCCGACTATAGCCATCCTTATGCTGCTATTACGTATTCAGGAATGTCATACGGGTTTTCTGCTGATGTAATAAACGGAGAAGTGTATGTGAATTACAATGTGAATTGTTTTTTTGTTGCTAATAAATCTTGGGTAAAAAGAAGGTATTTAGGTGACAAAGAATTATTGAAACATGAACAACTTCATTTTGATATTACAGAGCTTTTTACAAGGAAATTCAGAGCAACGTTAAGTAAAATGACTTTTACAGATAATGTAAAAGCTGAAATAAAAGCTGTTTATAAAAGAATAACAAATGAGAAAGTTTCATTTCAAGAAAAATACGATTTGGAAACAGATCATTCCAAAAATGAAGCAGCACAAAAACGATGGCAATTAAATATTGATTTAGAACTTCAAAAACTACTAGAATTTGCCACTAAGTAATCAAGAATACCTCATAAAATTAGCGCATACCAAAATGCCATTTGGCAAATATAAAGGTAGGGATTTAATTAACTTGCCTGAGCATTATATTGTATGGTATAATAACAAAGGATTCCCAAAAGGTCAATTAGGAGAAATGCTACAGCTGGTTTATGAATTGCAATTAAATGGACTAGAAGATTTAGTTAGAAATATAAAACGAAAGTTTCCAAAGTAATAGATGTTTAAGATATAGATTAATAATTATTTTTTTATTTTGAAGTTGTATAAAACCATTTTATTAGAGTTAAAAGTAATATTTTCTTGCGGGATCTATTTGTTTTTACCTTTCATGTTTTTATTAGTAACTGGTTTTTTCTATATAAATGATACATATAGTTATATAAGGGAGGTAATTGCGTTTGGATTATTTACTGCAGTGTTATTGGTGTTAGTAACTGTTCTTAATTCTCTGCAAACACGAAAAATTATTTTTGGATTTTTAAGCATTATATTAGTACTGTTACTATTTGTAAAAATGAGCTTTTACATGTTTTACGGAGCGAAAATCAATGCATCTGCATTGTTTGTGATTTTTGAAACCAATACATATGAGGCATCGGAGTTTTTAAATAGTTTTATTAATAAGGAAATAATAGTGTTGTTTTTTGTGTTATTATTGATGCTTTTTTTTGTGTTAATAAAATTATTTTATACTGAAAAAATTAGTATGAAATTGAGGCTAATTCCAGTTCTTATGTTTAAGCATAAACTTATTAAACTGTTTGTTTTTTTGCTCGCAATATTTTCTTGTTATACAATATTTACTAGGTTTTCTAACGAGAATGTTTTTTTAACAAGTTATACCTCTCATAAAGATTATATTCTATTGAAGGAAAACTTAAAAAACACATTGGCGCAAAAAGAAAGTAGTTATGTCGCTAATTTTTTAAGTTCAAATGAAGAGCAAACTTATGTGGTTATTATAGGGGAATCTACCTCTAACAGCCATATGGAATTGTATAATTATAATCGGGATACTAATCCGTTATTAAGAGAAATAGAAGATGAGTTGTATGTTTTTGAGGATGTTATTTCCCCTCATGTACATACCATAGAATCATTAGAGAAAATATTAACGCTATCTAATTACGATAGCCCTAACAAAAAAATGAATGCCTCAATTGTTCAGTTGGCAAATCAGTCAGGATTTACAACATATTGGTTGTCAAACCAACGCCCAGTTGGAATTTATGAAAGCATACCAACTATGATAGGTAATGCTGCTTCAAATAGATACTTTATAAATTCGGATGACTCCATTTTTAACGTTTATGATGAAAAGTTACTTCCGTATTTAGATAAAGTATTAGAAAATACTAGCGAAAAAAAAATGATATTTATTCATTTAATGGGAACTCATATTGGGTATGATAAACGATATCCAGAAAAATTTGAATACTTTTCAGGAGAAAATGAAAAAACTAAGTACAAACATGATAAATCTGAAAAACTAGTAAATTCATATGATAATGCTATTAGATATAATGACTCTATTGTTAGGGAGGTGATAGATAAAGTAAAAGCAAAAAACACAAATAGTTATGTAGCTTATTTTTCTGATCATGGTGATGAGCTTTATGATACGTCAGATATGGTCGGTCATGATATGTATAACACAACACCATCAATGTATGAGGTTCCTTTTATTGTATGGATGTCAGAAAAACATAAGCTAAAACATCCTGAGTTTTTAGATAAATTAAAAGTGGTTAAGAGAAGTTATAATTTAGAAGATTTTATTCATAGTTTTTCTGATTTAAGTGGCATTAGTTTTAATGAGTATGATGCAACAAGAAGTGTTTTTAATATTCAATATCAGCAACGAAAAAGAATAATTAAAGATGGTGTCGATTATGATAAGAAATAAAATAAAATATCTGTTTTATGGAGTTTTTACACTTCTTTTAGGAGGGGTTGCAAATCATTATACTACTTACAAAGTAGAGTTACTTGGCCATTATTCAAAAGTTGGAGCTCACAGGGTTAATAGTATTGAAAAGCTAGCTTCAGCCGTAAAATATTTTGAAATTATTGAGTTAGATTTAATGTACGATAATCAAGAGGGGTATTTAGATGTTAATCATCCACCTGTGTTGTCAATAAAATTAAAGTTAGAAAATTATATATCAGTTATTGATAGTGATCAAAAGCCTTTTTTATGGTTAGATATAAAAAACTTAACGGAGGAAAATTCAGAGAATGTTTTAAATAGGTTACTGAAGGTATTTAAAATGAATAATTATCCTTTAGATAAAGTGCTAGTTGAAAGCTTAGATTCAAATGCGCTTTCAGTTTTTGTGAAATCTGGGTTTAAAACGAGTTATTATTTGCCTTATGGCTTATGTAAAATGAGTAATAAAGAGCTAAGAAAAAGCATTATATGCATTAAAGAAATATTAAGAACACAGCCCAATATTGCGATTTCATCTGACATTCAAGATTATGAAATATTAGCTGAAAATTTCCCGAGTGTAACTAAGTATACTTGGACTATGGGATCGGTATTTCGAAATCATTTTATTCAAACTCAAAAAGCATTACGCGATCCTAATGTAGCTATTGTATTGGTTACATATAAGGCGCCATCAGGAAATAGATAACCAATAAAATACTTTTCGTTTAACTATTGCAATTGCCGTTTTAATCCGTATTTTTGCCGAGATTTCAACAACACAACAACTACTATTATGTCAAATGTAAAGTATATTTTTGTTACAGGAGGAGTAACTTCTTCGTTAGGAAAAGGGATTATTGCCGCTTCTTTAGCAAAATTACTTCAGTCTAGAGGGTATAGAACTACTATTCAAAAGTTAGATCCGTATTTAAATGTAGATCCAGGAACACTAAACCCGTATGAACATGGAGAGTGTTATGTAACTGAAGATGGAGCTGAGACAGATTTAGATTTAGGACATTATGAGCGTTTTTTGAATGTACCTACTTCACAAGCAAATAATGTAACTACAGGTAAAATATACCAATCAGTAATACAAAAGGAACGTCGTGGAGAGTTTTTAGGAAAAACAGTTCAGGTTGTACCTCATATTACCAATGAAATTAAACATCGCATTCAGATTTTAGGGAAATCTGGTGATTATGATATTATTATTACTGAGTTAGGAGGAACAGTAGGTGATATTGAATCATTACCATACATTGAGGCAGTGCGTCAAATGAAATGGGAGTTAGGAGATGAAAACGCAATTGTTATTCATTTAACATTAGTGCCGTATTTAGCTGCTGCAGGAGAATTAAAAACAAAGCCAACTCAACATTCTGTTAAAACATTAATGGAGGGTGGAGTGAAAGCTGATGTTTTAGTCTGTAGAACAGAACATGAGTTATCGGATGATATTAGACGTAAACTTGCATTATTTTGTAATGTAAAGCAAGAAGCGGTTATTCAATCTATTGATGCATCAACTATTTATGATGTGCCAAATTTAATGTTGGAGGAGAGGTTAGATATCGTAGTGTTAAACCAATTAAAGTTACCATTAAATGAGACTCCGAAATTAGAAGTTTGGAATAAATTTGTAACAAGACATAAAAATCCAAAATCCACAATTACTGTTGGTTTAGTAGGTAAATACGTTGAATTACAAGATTCTTACAAATCAATATTAGAATCTTTTATTCATGCAGGTGCTGTAAATGAAGTGAAAGTAATCGTTAAATCAATTCATTCAGAGCATGTTACTGAAAATGATTTAAAAGAAGTTGATGCAATTTTAGTTGCACCAGGTTTTGGAGGAAGAGGTATTGAAGGAAAAATACTAGCTGTACAATATGCAAGAGAAAATAACATCCCATTTTTAGGGATTTGTTTAGGAATGCAAATGGCAGTAATTGAATATTCAAGAAATGTATTAGGATTGAAAGATGCTAATTCAGTTGAAATGAATGAAAACACATCAAGCCCTGTAATCAACTTAATGGAGGAACAAAAAACTGTTGTTGATAAAGGTGGGACCATGCGTTTAGGTGCTTGGAAATGTGATTTAAAAGAAGGAAGTAAAGTCTTTGAAATATACGGGGAATCACAAATATCTGAGCGTCACAGACATCGTTATGAATTTAATAATGAATATAAGGAGCAACTTGAAGCAGCAGGAATGATTGCAACAGGTTTTAATCCTGATACAGGATTAGTGGAGATTGTAGAAATCCCTACGCATCCTTGGTTTATCGGAGTACAGTATCACCCAGAGTATAAAAGTACAGTAGCAAATCCACATCCGTTATTTGTGGCATTTGTAAAAGCTGCTCTTGAAAATAAAAAATAAGATGCCAAAACGTCATTAAATTGACTTTTGGAGTTTTTTTTGATTAAAATAATTAAAGATAAGAGCACACTCTTTTTGGAGTGTGTTTTTATATGATAATAAAAAACAGAATGGAAGAAAAAAAGTTTAACCCAAAACAACTTATTGGGTACGTACTAATAATGGGGTTAGTAACTTGGATGTTTTACAATAACAGACCTACTGAAGAGGAACTAAAACTTGAAGAGGCTCAAAAAACTGAAGCAATTATTAAAGAAGCTTCTCCTGCAAAAGCAAAAACAAAAGTTGTTACTGAAACTGATTTTTCTGCCAACTCTGTTAAAGATTCTACTGCTTTAGTGGAACTAAATAATAAATTAGGTCTTTTTGCTTACGGGGCAAGTTTACCATCAGCAACTGATGCAGTTACTGAAATTACCAATGATATTTTAAAATTAAAATTTTCGAATAAAGGGGGGTATTTAAGCTCTGTTGAATTAAAAGACTTTAAAACTCACGATCAGCAACCTTTATACTTAGTGAAAGACGGAAATTCTTCATTAAATATTAAGTTAACAACTACTGATAACAGAATATTAAATACAAAGGATTTATACTTTGAACCTACGATATCTACAAACGGAGGTAATCAAGTAGTTTCCATGAAATTGAAAGTATCTGAAACTCAGTTTTTAGAGTACAGATACGAGATTAAGGCTGATAATTATATGGTTGATTTTACCATTAAATCTCAAGGCTTGGCAAATGTTATCAATACTTCAAATGGAGTAGATTTAAACTGGAACTTAAAAGCCCGTGTGAATGAGAAGAGTTTAAAATACGAGAATCAAAATACTGCAATTCACTTTTTTGAAGATGGTGATTTAGAATGTTTAGGGTTAACAGAAGGTGATGATATTGCTGAAAATGTAAATTGGGTTGGTTTCAAACAGCATTTCTTTTCATCTATATTATTAGCTGATACTACATTTAAGAAAATAACAGTTACCCAAGATAATTATATTGAAAGCGATACTAAAGAAGCTGATTTCTTAAAAGGATTTGAATTACAGGCTCCATTAAATGTTGCTGGTGGAGAAATCAATCAGAATATGTCATGGTATTTTGGACCTAATGATTACCAAATTCTAAAATCATATACCGATTTAGGTTTAGAGAAAAATGTGAACTTAGGTTGGGGGATTTTCGGATGGATTAATAAATTTTTATTCATACCTATATTCGGATTCTTAAGTGCCCATTTAGGGGCTAGTTTAGGCTTTGGAATGATCATTATTTTAATGACTATTGTAGTGCGTATTTTCATGTCGCCATTAGTATACAAGTCATACTTATCTAGTGCTAAAATGAAAGTGATTCGTCCAGAAATGGAAAAAATCAACAAAAAGTATCCAGATAAGAAAGATGCGATGAAGCGTCAGCAGGAAACTATGAAAATGCAGCGTGAATCAGGTGTTAGTATGATGTCTGGTTGTATACCAGCAGTATTACAAATGCCTATATTCTTTGCTTTATTCCGTTTCTTTCCATCTGAAATAGGATTGCGTCAGAAAAACTTTTTATGGGCAGAAGATTTAGCAGCGTATGATAGTGTTTTTGAATGGACAACTAATATTCCTGTGATATCTGCTTTCTATGGTAATCATATAAGTATATTTCCAATATTCGCTTCTGTAGCAATATTCTTTTACATGCGTATGACACAAAGTCAACAGGCTAATATGCAACAACCTGTACAAGAAGGAATGCCTGATATGCAAAAAATGATGAAATACATGTTGTATTTCTCTCCATTAATGATGTTGGTATTCTTTAATAACTACGCAAGTGGATTAAGTTTATATTACTTTGTATCTAACTTATTAACCATAACAATAATGTTAGCTATTAAAAAATTCTTCATTGATGAAGAAAAATTATTAGCTCAAATTAATGAGAATAAAAAGAAGCCTAAAAAACAAAATAAATTCCAGAAAAAAATGCAAGAAATGATGGAAGAGGCTGAGAAACAGAAAAACAGCAAAAAATAACACAGCTTTTTTTAAAATAAAAGTTGTAACTTTATAAGCACCTAAGACAATTGGGTGCTTTTTTTGTATTCAATTGTAACTACACAAATACTTTAGCGTTGTTAAAACACTAAAAATAATAAGCTCACCCCCTACAGAGACTTAGCTAAAGTAATATTAAGCCTAGAATAATTTATAGCCTCCAAAGCTACCTCCAATGAAACTTTAAAAAATTAACCGATTTTTAAAAGTTTATGTTATGAAAAAAAATATCCTACTTAAAAAGTGCTGCTATTTAGGAAGTACTTTATTCACGATTATTAAAAGAAAATATTGGGTTAAACAAAAATGGATAGTATATGCACTTTTGTTTAGCTCTTTTTATGTTGTAGCACAAATTGACATTAATAAGGAAGGAGCGCAACGTTTAACCGAGATACAACCTCAGTTTCTTTATTCACAAGATTGTGAGCCAACAGGTGGTATTAGTCCTAATACCAGTGATGGTAGTTGTAATTACACAGTTGATAAAATAATTAAATTCGACCAGGCTTTTACAGGCACTAACGAAACCAAAATTTTTTATTTAAAAGTTTGTGGTGATGTTTGTTGTGGAGCGGCCATTGTGAATCCAAAATCAGGGCCAGATTGTTATGAATTACCAATTACAGGCCCAACAGGGCTCAATTTTTCGGTTACCGAAATAGGTACTGTTACTAATTTGAATTGTATTCCTGATTTTTCTTGCACAGATAATGAAACGACTCCTAATGTTGCAGAAATCAAATGCCCAGGGGGAGGTGATGGACATAAGATAACCTTTTTGGGTTGGGAAGATGCTGGAAATGGATGTTCATACTGGTACTACAAAGTACAAAATAAAGTAAGTGGTTGTGGTATCCCTTCTATTAGTCACGTTACATTTGGATTTTTTGACGGAGTAGCGTGTTGTATTCCACCGGTTATTACTCCTCCTCAAGGAGATGATTTTATCTGTGAAGGAGATGATTATACCTTTCCTGCTATTGCGGGGACCGATTTGGTAGACCCTGCTTATTATACAGAAATGAATGGAAACGGAACAAGGTACGAAGTTGGGCAAACCATTGCCGTAGCAACAACAACTACTTTTTATATTTATGACGAATATAATAATGATCCAACTTGCTCAGATCAGGAGAGTCTTTTAGTTACAGTTATTTTAAATCCAATAGTAAATGCTACAGATGGCGAGTTAACATGTGAAGCAACAGAGATTCAGTTAATGGGAATAGTAAATGGTCAAGGAGTATACAGTTATTTATGGACTACCAATGATGGAAATATTGTAAGTGGAGAAGATACATTGACACCTATAGTAAATGCCACAGGAACTTATACCATAACTGTAACCGATAATAACTATGGCTGTTTTGCGAGTGATGTAGCTTTAGTAACCTTAGATGATATTACGCCAACAGTCAATGCTGGTACTGATAAGGAATTAACCTGTATTATAAAAAGCATAGCGTTAAGTGGTAGTGCAAGTTCAACGAATCCTAATAAAATTTTAAGTTACCAATGGACTACCAATGATGGAAACATAGTTAGTGGTGATAAAACCTTAACTCCAACAGTTGATAAAGCTGGAACATATACCTTAACGGTAACAGATGCTGATAATGGTTGTTTTGAGAGTGATTTTGCTGTAGTGACATTAGATGACACCAAACCCACAGCAAATGCTACAGGTGGAGAGTTGACATGTGATGTAACCGAGATTCAGTTAATGGGAAGTGGAACAGGTCAAGGAGCCTTGAGTTATTCATGGACAGGGCCAGATAGTTATAGTTCAAATGAACAAAACCCAACAGTAAGTGTTGCTGGGACATATATCTTAACGGTAACCGATGCAGACAACGGATGTTCAGAAACTGATAATGCAGAGGTAACTTCAGATACAACCAAACCAACAGCAAATGCTACGGGTGGAGAGTTGACATGTGATGTAACCGAGATTCAGATAATG
>JABSPO010000369.1 GCA_013214625.1 Flavobacteriaceae bacterium | reverse complement strand
ATCACATGATACGACATTAACAACAGTTACAGTTCCTCAAAAATTTTATTGTCATGATTTTAGTGTAAATAATTCTAATATTAAATTTCAAGAAACTACTGAATCTTCATTTTATATTAATGGTAGTATAACTACTGATGCTACTTTCCTCTGTGATGAATTAACTTTTCAAGGAAATTATTACTTTAATTCTACGGATGTTAGTGGGGAGACTATTAATGTAAGTAATAGTTTAAAAAACAATGTTGCTTTTGTTTCTTCGGGGATTTGGACTTTAGGAACTCACTTAAGTGTTTCCTCTAAATTAGATATCTATTATGGTGATTTATACTCTTCAGGTTATGATATTACTTCAACCTTCTTTAATGTGTATTCAAACGGATCTACAATAGATTTTACAGGAAGTACACAGAACGTAAAAATACATGATTTACGCGAAGCTAATAACCTTACCTTTATGGCTCCTGATTTATTAGAAATTAAACAAACCATCTATCCCTTAAATTTTGTTTACCAAGATGTTAAAACTGTTGGCCCGTATTTTAATATTTTATTCTCTACTGGTGCTACTTTTAAAAGAGTTGATATAGATGTAAATAGTGAAATTCAAGGAAGTAATAACTTTGATGTTTTAAACTACATTCCAAGTGCAGGAGTTACTGGTACACATGTTTTAGCTGGAGGAGAAACACAAACTATAAGTTCTCCTAATGGTCAAATTATCGCTACTGGTTTTCCTAGTGGTTTTTTAAATATTAAAAGTAGTAATGCCACACAAGCAATTATACGTAAAGATTATGGTGATCAAATGTGTTGGGATTTTGTAATCCTTGAAAATTTGGATGGTATTGAAGATGCAAATGGAGCTTCAAATAGTCCAGTGATTTTTGGAGGTGTAAATAATAATACTAGTAACTTAGGAGGAACACTATTTGATTTTTCTAGAGGAGCTTTTTTAGCACCAACAGTTAGTTCTGGACCAGATCAAAATTTTTGCAGAAGGTCTGCAGCTAGTATTGAATTTTTATTTACTAATTCTGGCCCATATAATCTAACATATACTGATGGTACAAATAACTACACAGTAAACGGTATTGCTCATGGAACAACAAGTCATAAAATCCCTGTAAATGCATCATCAGGAACCTATACTATTTTAAATATAGAAGGTGATAACTGTAGTGTTTTTGTGCCAGGTTCTATTATAGACCCTGTACAAAAAATAGTTATGCCTCCTGTGAGTGTTATGGCTTTAAACGGAGATAATTCAGGTTGCTATTTAGGCGATGAAAACAGTTGGGTTCATTTTATTTCAAATAATGGAAACGATCGTTCTTTGGTTTCTGTTTTGGATACTGCAAATGGAAATTCATTAGGAAGCACAAGTGTAGCAGTTGCCGTTGAGTCAAGTTCATATGTAGATGGTAGCGAAGGTATTACTTTCATAAGAAGACATGTAGACATTAACCCTTCAGCTAATGAAAGTGGAATGGTACGATTGTATTTTACACAAAGTGATTTAGACAATTTAAGTATTGAAACAACTGGAAGTGCGGGAAACTTTACCATAAATGATTTAAGAG
>JABSPO010000368.1 GCA_013214625.1 Flavobacteriaceae bacterium | reverse complement strand
TGTATTTTAGAATCTTTTTTATAATTTTTGCCATTTAAATGATAAGCAGGAGGCGCACTTCCTGAAAAATCGACCAATACAACACCTCCCGCCCTATTTGAGCACATCCTATAAAACTCTGGAATTAACAAGTTACTAAATACCTTCTTCTGCTTTTTCCTTCTCAATGCGTAGCTTCTCTGCCTGTTCGGCTGCAGCTTCGTTGTCAAGGCGTTCCTGTTCAGCCTTTCGTTGAGCTGAAAGCAAAAACAGTTTTATGACATGTTTTAATAATGTTATACTGTACCCTTGCGAGCGTCTAGGAGAGCGTATGGGTGTACTCTATAATACGACCGATCGTCTAGAAGTGAGAATTACTTCAATACGACCGGTCTTCAACGTAGGTGCAGTAGGCGGTGCGGGGCTGTACACCGAAAAAACTTTTTGCCAAAATCCACACAGTATCTGGGGGAATTGGGTAGTACTCTCACAATATCAATTTGCCCAAAAAAGTCAAAATAAATTTAACACTTTTATACCAGTGAATTAAGCATTTAGTTTTTCACTCCAGATAGGACCTTCTATCAAGATACGTGAATTAGATCTACCAACACCTTAAAACTCTAAAAAACTGAAAAACATGTACCACACTTGATTTTTCACAAAATCGATTTTTCACCCATTATTTTACTATAGTAAATGTATATCGGAGACCAACCTTGAAAAACACAATCTCGTCTTGTAAGTGACCACATATTGATTGACAAAACACAAAAGTACCACCAATCAACGCGAAATTCCGAGAGGAATCGATTGGTGGTACTTTCGTAGAAAAACATGTTTCCAGAAAAAGTCTATACCAAAAAATATGATTTTAAAGGGGCCGCTTTTTTTTACCTACCTTCTATAGATTTTAAACTAAAGGTGTTACAAAGCTCATATATTTTGAAATCGTGTTATTCGGTTCGAGAACTAAATTGTTAAATACGAATTTCAGGTGATAGTTGTATGAAGAAATCATCTAACATAAATATGAAACTCACATGGGACCTCGTATATGTATGATGAAATATTTGAACGGCATTTTTAATTTAAAATGTTGTCACTGATATAAACCAGAATCCGGAAATATGTAACTAAAATTTATAAGTTATAAAAAGAAAGAGTGTAACACAAAAACAATATCTTTCAAGATAAATAAGTATATATAAAATGAGTCCTAAACATCTATATAAATAATTGATAAAAATTAAGTATGTAAAAGATGTAAGTTGTCATCATTAATTTTTAAAAAAATCAGCAATTTCGTTGTTTCTCAACAGCAAACTATGATATTGTACTCTCCTGCCCCATTTTATGGGTTGAATTTATAGTATGTTTTATAGATGCAATTCCTTTATAAGAATAATATCGTCCCTACTTTTCAAAATTGTTGCGGAAACTTTTTTTAAAAATTAACATCATTCAAAAATTAATTTTTATTAATTTTTAAAAAGCTTATATTTTTAAAACTTCCCTCTGTGAAATCTATGCAAACAACATCCCTAAATTTCAAAAACTTCAGTTTTATATCAATTAAATTTCACAGGGGCAAGCGATTGAATATA
>JABSPO010000367.1 GCA_013214625.1 Flavobacteriaceae bacterium | reverse complement strand
CAGATGATAATTTTGATAATAAAATAAATGAAAGACAAGCTTTTGGTGATGATCAGACATTACCAGTAATTGTAGAGTTTTGGGCAGAATTTAATGATGCGAATAAGTTTGGAGATTGGGATAAACTAGAAGATGTAGTTTATTATAGAGCAGATATAACTAAATGTCCTGCAGCAAAAAAGAAATATAAAGTAAGAATGGTACCTACTATAATTATATTTAAAGAAGGTGTTAAAGAAGAAATGTTCAAAGCTGGTTTGGACTTAATATTACCAGCAGATTTAAACGAAATACAAGAATCAATAAATGAAGTTAATAAAGCTTCAAAATTTTAAAATTATGAGAAATAAAAAAAGTAGTCCTTTAAACCAGGATATTAAATTTGATACCACTCTATATGATTTTGGTAGACAAGCTCATACTATGACACCAGAAGAAAGAGAGCAGTATAGAAATGCACAAGCAAACGCTTTAACATTTACTCCTACAGGAGGTTTTTTAAACTTAGCTGGTAAAGTAGGTAATGTAATTGCAAGAAATATTGGTGGTGGTCCATTTTCAATAGGTCAAGGCTTAGTTAGAAGATTTGGTCCTCAACCTGTTAAAAAATGGTATGATCGTGTTTTTAGTAATACACCTGCGCCAATTGTACCTAAAATTGCACCTAAATCAACTAATCCAAATTTTGACAAAGCTTACAATTTTACTCCCAAAGAATTACAGAGAGTTCAAGGAATGAATACACCTTTAACACCAAATTTAACTCCAGTAAACCCACGTGGAGTAGAAACAGTTAAATGGGCAGGTGGAAGAGAGGTAATTAAACCTGGGACCCCTGGTAGAGGCGGTGCTCCAACATATAGTGCAAAAGATCCGCTTTGGCCAACTTTTGAAGGAGTAAATTTAGATGAAATAATTTATCCAAGAAATTGGAAATCCACTTCCTTCTAAAATATGAAAAAGAGAAAACTAAATAGTAAAAATCCTAAATATTATCCAATATCAGAAAACAACGTAGTTAAGGAAAGAAAAGAATTAATTGCTAGTATAGATAAAGGCATGTATAAAAAGAGAAAGAAAACTATAGATGTCTTTGCTGTATTTAGCGAAATAGAATAAGTATGGAAAATATAAGTAAACATATTACTTATGCTGAAGCGATACATTCAAACACAGCTAAGCGTAAGTGTATAGATAATACACCTAATCCTACACAAGTAGAAAATATGAAGATCTTAGCAGAAAAAGTATTTGAACCATTAAGAGAGTGGGTTGGTGGACCAATAAAAGTTAATTCATTTTTTCGTTCAGCAGAACTTAATGAAGCAATTGGTGGATCTAAAACCTCTCAACATTGTAAAGGACAAGCAATTGATGTAGACGATGTGTATGGTGGTAAGACGAATGCAGAAATGTATACATGGATTAAAGAAAATTTAAATTTTGATCAAATGATTTGGGAATTCGGTACGGATATGAATCCGAACTGGGTACATATATCATACGTATCAGAAGAAGATAACAGAAATAGATGTCTAAAGGCTTATAAAGACGAATATAACAAAACAAAATACAAAGTAATATCATGAATAATA
>JABSPO010000366.1 GCA_013214625.1 Flavobacteriaceae bacterium | reverse complement strand
AGGATTAACTTTAAAAGAAATTCCTTTCAGCACTTCTTCTCCTTCAATATAGGAAAAATGAACATTTTTAAATTCAATTACTCCCTTTACATCAGTAACTTCAAGGGTTCCGTTATCTAAAATTGCGGTATCAGTATCTAACACATCAAATACTCTATTCGCCGCAACCATTCCCATTTGAAGCGTATTAAATTTATCCGCTAACTGACGTAATGGTCTGAATAACATTTGTGTCATTTGTACAAACATAGCAATAACTCCAATTTTAGAAAGGTCTTGATTCATGATTGCATCCATTCCTGAATTCCACAAGATAACTGCAATCATTATTGAAGAAGCCAATTCAATTATTGGAAAGAAAATAGAGTTATACCAAACAGTTTTAATCCAAGCTTTTTTATGCTTTTCATTAATTGCTTTAAATTTTTGATATTCTTCTTTTTCTCTAGCAAACAACTGCACTATTTTCATTCCAGTAACATGCTCCTGTACAAAAGTATTTAATGCTGACACTTGCGACCTTACGTCTTTAAACGCTCCTTTCATTGCTTTTTGAAACAATCTTGTAGCAAAAAATATAAATGGTAAAATAGCAAATACATATAGTGATAATTTTAAGCTAGTAACCAGCATTACTATAATCACAACTATCATTTTTAATAAATCACCAATAATCACAAAGAACCCTTGACTAAAAACCTCAGCAACCTTTTCAATATCACTCACTGCATTGGTTACTAGTTTACCAACTGCATTCGTATCAAAATACTTCATTTTAAAATGAAGCATATGTTTAAATAATTTTACTCTAATATCCTTAATAATTGATTGCCCTACCCAGTTGGCGAAAAAGATGAATAGAAATTGAATAATAACTTCTAAAAATAAAATACCAGCAAGTATCGCTACTAAAACAACTAATCCTTTTTCGTCGCTTTCATATAGCTTTGTGGTAATAATTTCATTCAGTAAATAAGGCCTTGAAACCGCTAAAAAAGATAATATAATAGCAGCCAATAGCACGCCATAGAATGTTACTACATATGGTTTAGTATACCCAAGCAACCTTTTAAAACGGTTAAAATCAAATGTATTTGAACTATTGCTTGACATACATAATATTTTCAGGGTATTCAACTTGTGTTAAATACAAGCCTTGCGAAGGAACAGAAACTCCTGCCGCTCCTCTATCTTCACTTTTAATAATCTCATGAATAGATGCTACTTCAATTTTACCTATACCTACGTTTAATAACGTTCCTACAATTGCTCGTACCATGTTTCGTAAAAATCGATTAGCAGTAATATGAAATACTAACTGATTTCCCTCTAAAACCCATTCCGCATGCGTTACATCACAATTAAACGTGTGTACTTCAGTTTTTACTTTTGAGAAACATCTGAAATTGGTATAATTTAATAAAATTCTAGCTGCTTCATTCATTTTTTCAACATCTAACGGAAGTTTCATTAAATGTGTGTATTCATGTAAAAACGGATCTTTCTTGGTAATTATTTTATACTGATAAGAACGTTTTATTGCATGAAACCGTGCATGAGCATCATCAGCTACTCTAAAAACTTTAGCTACAACA
>JABSPO010000365.1 GCA_013214625.1 Flavobacteriaceae bacterium | reverse complement strand
TTTCAAAAAATTTAATGATGATATTTTCGTGAATTAACTTTACTCCATTCTTGATATTAGCTTTTTCTTTGGAAAATTTGATACTAAATTTTCTAATTTCGTACTTGAGGATTTCCCATATGATATGGGGGGACATACTAGAAGTTATTAACTCATTCAAAGTCTTTTTTATTGTTTCTTTGACGCCATTTTGGAAAGTGATATCCTGTAAATGACAGTTATTCAGTTTCCACAAACCCCTTCCGCGCTCATTTGCATTTGAATTGTTCAATGATAGTAAAACTGGAGAGTGATCACTGAGAAATGATGGTAGAACTTCGACTTTCTGAGCAAATTCTTGTAAACAATTAGCTAAGAATATGTAGTCCAACCTACGATGAATTGTTTCGCTTGCTTTATTTCTTTGTCTAAATGTAAACCTTTTTGTATTAGGATGTCGAACACGAAAAATATCCGATATGTCAAGCATTTCTTTAATTTTTACAAAGGATGATATAGAACCCTTTTTTAAGGAGGGTTTACCACCTAAAGCGTCTAATTTGAGGTCAAATATGAAGTTTAAATCAACCATTACAATTGGATACCGATTATCAACATCGTGATTTGATATATGATCTTTAAGTGAATTCAAGGTATTAATCTGTTCTTGTTCAGTGTTTGCATTATATAAATTAATTAGAGAAAACTTTTTAGATTCATATGTGAAATCAACAATCAAAATTCTTCCATGTTTATCACAAGTTGACTTCTCAATATCAATGTCTAAATTATTTGTAAAGCCAATTAAAACGCCTCTGGAGTTGCTTGAACCATGAGAATAAAACAATTTACCCGTCCAATCTTTACGCCAAAGTTCCTCGCACGACCTGTCAGAATGAGATTCTTGGATAGCAAAAACGCCATTGTCTTCCAATTTTTCTTTTAGATAATTGAAAACTTTTCGTCTTTTCTCAGTTTCGCGGAGACCCTTTGCATTAAAGGTTAAGAAATTGAAAGTACAAAATTATAAATAGTGATAATAATTATAACCTGCTCAGTTGCATATGCAAATTTTAATATAATTTTAGTAAGTAATTTAATTTTTTCTGTATATTTATTACGGCAGTAAAATAATATAAGACAGTTTAGAGAGACATGCACAAAAGGAGTGTTTGTGAAGTGTATGTATTTATCAAGGGTATATTCGTGTATGTCAGGGGTAGTAAAATGTATGTAAGTAATAATTAATAGTAAATAGATACTTAAGGTATAAATTTGAACAAGCCTATACACAGGATGACCCATAAGGATACAAAGCTAGAGGGGCAGCATTTTTTTGCAGCAGAATAAAACAAAAATTGTTTGAATATAGGATAAGCTAAATGACGCATTTTAATATGTTACAGGCACATTCTTATGCGGCGGAGCACGAAACACCTACAAACAACTGTACAACATAAACTCAACGCAGAGGTTTCACTACCACACTGCTGCATGTTGGAATACGTCGCAATTGTTGATTTGGGGAACTGCAGTAATGCTTTGAAAAAATAATATAATCACTCAGGACACTTATTCGAAACATGGTAATCTACTTTGGAATATGTGCATCTTGTCAGTAA
>JABSPO010000364.1 GCA_013214625.1 Flavobacteriaceae bacterium | reverse complement strand
TACACCCTAGCCTCCTTTTTAATAACTCAAGTTTCGCACCCTTACTTTAGAGGGTTTAATGGCATGAAAACAGCATGCAAACCAAGGTAATCCCTTGGTTTTGTTGTATCTTTAAGTATCACACACAAAGTACAAAACATGCTGAAACACGAAGATATTTCAAAAATTCAAGAATTAAGCGGTCGGTTTAAAAATATTTGGCTGAGTTCTGAATATTTACAAGCACATTTAAATATTTTAGGATTCAATAAGATTAAAAAAAAGATTAGTTGTTGTAAAAATTCAGGTTATACTTTTGAGGATTTAATTTCAAAACTGTTATTACTGCCTCTTTTAGGTATCAATACGATCCATGGAATGTTAAGAGATGAAAAGGATTTAGAACAAATCGGAAAAGATCCTTATTATCGAATTTTAGCAAACCAAAAAGTCAATTGGAGATCTTTTTTGAATCATTTTGTAATTCAATATTTATCAAAGGAGAAACTCTTTACACCAGCTAAAGATGTGGTTAAATGTTTAATATTTGATGATACAGATATTGCTAAAACAGGAAAAACAATAGAAGGTATTTCTAAAAATTATAACCATGTATCCAAAACCTTCTACTTTGGCTTCAAGCTACTTGTAGCAGGTTACTGGAATGGAAGCGTATTTATTCCAATTGATTTCAGTTTACATCGTGAAAGTAAAAAAACAAAATACGGACTCACAGCTAAGCAAAGGAAGCTTCAAAAAAAGACGCCAAGGTGTAGTAAAACCGCTGCTGCAAAAAGGTATCAGGAACTTAATAAAAAGAAAACAGAGCTATTAGTACAAATGTTTTTTAGAGTTGTAAAGCGTAAAATTATCGTAGACTACATTTTAATGGACACTTGGTTTACAAGTATTGGATTGCTCAAAAAGCTAAGAGAAAAAAGTAGTTCGACCCATATAATTGGCATGTATAAATACAATAGTAAAATTGAAGTAAAGTCAAAAATAAAAACGATATCCGAACTTAAAAAACAGAAAAAAGCACCTAAACGATGTCGAAAACACAAGTACTATTACCATCATTATGTATCTGAAATTGATGGGCTAAAGGTTGCTGTTTTTATTTCAAAACGCGGAACAAACGGGAAATGGCACACATTAATAACAACCGACACAACACTAAGTTTTACAAAAATTATTGAAACATATCGTATTCGATGGTCAATAGAGGTGTTTTTCAAAGAAGCTAAGCAGTTATTTGGCTTGGGTAAATGCCAATCTACCAATTTCGATGTTCACATTGCGCAAATAACCATTACAATGACCCAATATTTACTCACCAGTATTCGGTACAGAATGGAAGCTTATGAAACAATAGGAGGTTTATTTAAAGATTTGAAGCAAGATTACATCGAGAACAAGCTAAATGTCAGGATATTAGCAGTTATCAATCTAATAGTATCTCTTTTGGAAAAAATAATTGAATACATTGATATTGAATATATTACACGCCAAATAATAGCAAATGTCGAAGATTTTGGATTTTTAGTGAAAACTAATAGCTTTGAATATCAGGACCTTAATTAAATCGATCTAGGTGCGAAACTTGAGTGATATACTTATAACTTGGGTT
>JABSPO010000363.1 GCA_013214625.1 Flavobacteriaceae bacterium | reverse complement strand
TTTGTAACAATCGTGGTCGTTGCACAACCCTATAATTCTCAATAAAAAGTGTTTTCCTATTGATTTTAAAGGAGGTTTGTTTTTTACCTCCTAAATTGATGTCATTTTTTTAAGCCCATCATATCGCATAAAAAAAGGTAATATACATGCATTAAACTCACTTAAAATTGCCGCTTGGGTTTGCCTATTACTCTCTGCTAATTTTTGAGTGAATTTTAGGTATTTCTTTAGGTTGTATGCTATTGCAGACATAAACATTACCTTTTGGGCTTGTTTTATGCCTTTAGTAAATACTTTTCTGAGTCCCATAAATTGCGTAAGGGTTCCAAATACAGGCTCTACAGTACTGCTTCGCTTTATTTTCATCTGCCTCCCTATAGGGCTTTTAACTCTTGCTATTGCTCTATCGTACTCTGGCTTATAGTAGGTTATAGAAAAACGCTTTTCCTTACTCTTTTTAAGACATGTTGCTTTAATAGGACAGCCTTTACAAACATGCTTGGAGGCTCGATATTCCTTCTTCTTGGTATTGTTCTTTGTTTCGTAGTACGTTTTACCATAAGAAATCGTCTTGCCTTCAGGGCAAAGCCATGAATCTGTTTCGGCAACATAGGTAAACCCCTCTGGCCCTCCCTTATATGTACCGTGAGCGGGAATGTAACTCTGAAGATTTTCTTGCTCTAAAAAAGCATAATTATCACCACTACTATAACCCGTATCTGCTAATAAATTCCGCCACAATAGATGCTCATTTCCTAGCCGTTTTTGTACTCGTTTTGTTATCTGTACTAAGCTTTGGCTATCTTTTTTGTTAGCAAAGTCTGCAAAAATATCTGTAATAACATAATGTGAGCTATCCACAGTAAGTTGAGAAGCATAATTGAGCTTCCTTGTTTTTCCAGGCTTCACACTTATCCTGGCATCAGGGTCAGAGGGACTGTAATGCGTGTGATTGCTTGTGTATTTTGCTTTCTTGTGTTTCGCTCCTGGGCGACCATCTTGATCTTTTGCCCATTTCTTATTCCGGCTTTCTATATCTTTTAGCTTATGTTTATTGGCAGTAATTGTTTGTTGCTCTTTTGATGCTTTATTTACTTTACGATCTTCACTGCTAAAATAACGTACTTTTCGCAAATGCGCTGCTAGTTCCTCTTCGGGAACTTTCAACTCCAAACTTCCCATACTAGCATTTGCTTTTATAGGAGCAGCATCAATTACCTGTGTATGGCCACTTACCATACCCTTTTCTACACACATAGAAAATACCTTACTAAAAACCGCTTCAAAAACTTCTTCAGGAAAAAGTTGCCGGGTCCTACTAATAGTACTATGCCAAGGAAGAGCTTCATCAATATCATGATCCAAAAAATAAAGAATATCCATTCGCATAGAACTATGTTGGATTAGCTGCCTATCACTGATAATATTCTCTAAATAACCGACCAAACACAACTTGAAAAATACCACCACATCAACTGACTTTTGACCACAATCCCCATAGTATTCAGCAGTCTCCTTATATAAAAACCGCAAATCTAAAACTTCCTTTAGTTGACGATAAAAATTCTCACTAGGTATTCGGTCACTTAACTTAAATTCTAAAAATAATTTCTCCTGATATA
>JABSPO010000362.1 GCA_013214625.1 Flavobacteriaceae bacterium | reverse complement strand
CATTATTGTTTGTCTGACGTCTCTGACGTCAGTCTATAGTTCAGACGCGATGAGTAATACATTAATTAATTGGCCAACTTCGCCGTCTCAACTCGACATACGGTAAATGTGTTATTTGCTAAATGTTTTATATGTGTTTTGTTTCGTCCTTTCAAACTTTTACGTTTTTTTCAATATGCGGGTTTCTCAGACTGTAACTTATATGCATGTGTATCTAAATTTTAAAATTACAATGTTAATTGTAATTTATTGTGTACCGGGTTTTTGTCTATCACTGTTGAAACAAACAAAAGGGTATCCAATTATGTCAATGGGCTCTTACAAAACAACCTCCTTTATGCATATATACTTTTAATGTAATCACATTTAACTGCAAGGGTCTAGGCAATAAACAGAAGCGTCTTAAAATATTTAACTACATGAGTGAAAAATTAGATCATAATGGCATATTTTTACTTCAAGAAACACACTCTACTTTATCATGCGAAGAAAACTGGAAAAGGGAGTGCGAAGGAAACTTATTATTTTCCCACGGAACTTCGAACTCAACAGGTGTTTTAATAGGATTTACCAAAAATTTTGATGTCACTATTGACCAGACAACCTCAGATAAAAATGGTAGAATATTAATTTCTGACGTTACAGTTAATTCTGTGAAGTACAGGCTGATTAATATATATAACGATAACACTGAACAAAAGCAAATTAATACATTTAATTCGTTAAAAGATCACCTTCTGAAACATAAAAATGATGATGATCGTCATCCAATTTTAACAGGAGATCTGAATTTTATATTCGACATTCAGCGTGATGCTTTAGGAGGTAGTCCGACTTTAAAAAACGTTCCGTTGCTTCGTTTATGTCCATTAAAGATGAATTAGACATATCTGATATTTTTCGAATTCGATTCCCAAATACCAAACGCTTTACTTTTAGGCAAAAGCTAAGAACGCGGGAAACGATTCACCGCAGACTAGATTACATATTTATTGCAAATACGTTACAGGAATTTGCTAAAAGTGTCGAAGTGTTACCTTCTTTACTAAGTGATCATTCACCAGTTTTGTTATCATTAAATGAGTCTAAGGAAAATGACAGAGGAAAAGGTCTTTGGAAATTCAACAATAGTCTGCTAGAAGATGAGAATTTTAAAAAAGATTTAAGAAAACTTATTCAAACGTCTTTTGAAAAATTATCAAAATCAGAATTTTCTCCGCATTTTATTTGGGAAATGATAAAATATGAAATCCGCAAATTTTGTATTAAACACTCAAAAATAAACTCTAAAATAAAAAGAGAAAATAAATTACAGCATGAAATAGTAGTTCAAAACTTTGAAAGTAACCCAGAGGGTCAAAATGTATCAACTACTCAATATGATGATAGTAAATATTGGCTTGAAAAGTATTATGATGAAAAACTCAGAGGTATCATACTTCGTTCGAAGTCTGACTGCTATGAAAAAGGCGAGAAATCTACTAAATATTTTTTAAATCTTGAAAAAAAAAATGGCATTAAAAATACAATTCGAAACCTTTTTATTAAGAATGAACAAAACGAAACAATAGAAACAGATAATGAGTCTAAAATAATACATCATGCTCACACCTTTTATAGTAGCCTTTT
>JABSPO010000361.1 GCA_013214625.1 Flavobacteriaceae bacterium | reverse complement strand
TATTATTAACTCTCTCAAAGGAAGATAAAACATTACTATTCATAGAATGAGTTCTAAACAATAAGTCACTAACCCCCTTCCCATGCATTTGTAAGACGTTATTATCTCCAGCACGACCAAGCACCGAGTTAGTTTCATCAACCTTAGAGTTTGTATCTCTTATTAAGTCGTTACCCTCTTGAAGTATGTTTTTTTCAATCTTTAATAAATTATGTGTTGTTATATCTCTAAATAGCTGAGGCGCAGAATAAGCATTGCTTAATACGCAAAATGTTAAAGTTGTTAATATTTTAGTTTTCATACTTTCTCCTAGTTTTGTTTAAAAATCAAAACGAGAAGTATGTAGACAGCCTGTAAGGCTCTAGATCTCTTGTATAACTATAGAATTTTAGTTACACTTAATAGTGAGACGTTTTCATACTTCTCAAGGGGTTAGCAGTCAAGGCGTTTCAATTCTTCGCTGCTAGCTCCACAAATAAATCTTGTTAATTTTTAATTAAATCGATATCTTACTCCTAAATTTAATTGACCTTGTTTAATTTTATAGTTAGTTGCTTTGACTTCACTTGTGCCAAAATACACCCCGTCAAGAGTTGCCGTGAAGTTTTTAGTAATTGTAAAGTTAAGCCCTAGTTTAAACTGATAAGCAAACACAACTTGGCTGCGCTCTTTAGTTTCATCATTGGATGTTAGCTTATCCTTAACATTAGCAAATCCTAAGCCAGCACCCACAATCGGGGTAAATCTATAAAAACTTAACTTGTTTATCTCATACTCAACAAAAGCTAAACCAGTATGGATAGCTGTCTTACCAGACATATTGCCAGCTTTCCAAAATATTGAAACTTGCTCTGTACTGTCATCTACCGCCATAATATGCTTATAAGAATAATTAATATACTGATAACTTATCCCTGCATTAATATATTTAAACTTATATCCACCATGCACCTTAAAATTAAATCCTGGTTTATATACCAAGCGCATTGACATTAAATGTTTAATCGCAGCTAAGAAATCCTTATCTGTACCGCCATTATCTAAAATATCATTCTCTATTCTGTCTACTTCATCATCATCAGAGGTTTTATAACTATTAACCTCAAATTCTTCTCTCGCCATTGGCAAGTCACCTACCCCTGTTTGACGACTCTTATTAAAACCACCATCCACACCTACAAAAAAGTTTGCAAATGTAGTTGAACTAAAGATCATTAATGTAAATAAAATTATTTTGCTATTCATACCCTTTCCTTTAAGCTGTAGAGTCCTTTAAGTCCTCTGAAATTGTAATTGCTTTCATAAAAAATTAACCTATATATTATATCACACTTATTTCTAAAATCTAACTAAAACCTCTATATTTTAAGTGTTTTTTAACAATTTATATTTACCATTTTTTGTATTTTTATTTCTTGCTTCCATGATTTCATATCCGATCTTTTCCCAAGCACAAAGCTTATTAACGATCTGAATGTCGCTCATTTGATCAAAATACTTTTTCAGAGAACCAATCAAGATAGCAGATTTAATTTTTGCCTCTTGATTTGTTTGTAAATCATCCCCCATGTCCAAATCAAACTTTTTTAATACCTCTATTAAAGAAAATAATCCCCCTAATTGTGACAGT
>JABSPO010000360.1 GCA_013214625.1 Flavobacteriaceae bacterium | reverse complement strand
CGCCTGTATTATGTCGATTTACAGGCTGGCGTAGCCGAAATATCATATTTGAAGCCAGAAAGTCCTCAAAGTATTATTTTAAGGCTGATCTCACGAAAATGAACCAAGCCCTTTTTGATTACTCACGCGCCGAGGTGGCCACTCCTGGAAGCACAGCAAACGAACTTGTTAGCTTCGTTTACATCGACAGAAATTGCCGCCTTAGTTTGAAAACAAAAGACGACCGTTTCAAGAAATTCAACTCAAATATGGAATTCGATTCTCTGATCGATTTTATTGAAAACACAACACCGGTCGTGAATGATATCTTCCGTGGAATTGGAGAATCATTAGATCAAAGAGCTACTAACACGTTGCTCGTCGATGTCCACAATGTCGATCTAAAAGAGTGGGTAAAGGAGGAAAATCACATTTACATAGGCCGAGCACATGGTGACATTGAGATGTCATTTTGGGCAAACGAGTTCAAAATCAACGACCATGGTAGAGACACCGCTCTCCACATGTACGAATCCAAAGTTCGCAACTCTCCCCTGATGCTTGATCGCCTTCACGAGCTTCGTGGTTGTTCCCTCGGCTGTTGGTGTGCGTGGCCACAGAAGTGTCACGGACAAATCCTGATCGACCTTCTCAGTAACTTGCCTTGACTCGATGCAGTTTGTATACAGTTCACGATTCTTCTTTTTTTGGCGTCATTTATTACCTGCATCTTCACTGAATGCAATTCTAATTTTACGTTACTGTCCCTAACCTATGTATCGTGCGTAGGCATAACCATTTCAAAAACTTAAAGCATAGAAAATCGTCCACAATACTCGTTTTCATGTACGTTGGTACCCCGGAATACCCCGAAATTATATTGTAATTCAACTTTTTATTGCCATGCAGACTTTTATTTATGATATAGTAAAACAGAATCCCATTTTGATACACTATAGTGGGATGTATGCATTTTTTCTCACTTAACTGGTAATAATACAAACGTTTTATTATAAGATACCGGTCTACGAATAAGTATAATATTTTCTTATAAAATAAAAAGGGTGTACTTCAATATTTAGAACCTGTATATTATATGTGATATATGTGCGTATATCATATATATAGATATTAAGAATGTCGTTTGAATTATTTTACGTCCTGACTAGTACAGGAAAAATGATATATTTGAGCACGCGTATTTACACATTTTCTTTTATAAGAAACACGTTAAAAAGCAACAGTAATAAGATTATCTTAAAACTCAAGAAATAAGTACTTACTCAATCTCGACAACATTGAGCGTAAAGACGGCCAAGCCCCAATTTTGCAATAAACTATAAAATTGTTCCCCTCAATGCATAGATTACTGTACATCATAAAATATTACTGAAATGCTATCTTTCGCGGTTAGTTATTTTGTAAATTAGCACCCACTATATGGTTACGTGTATCTCTAGCAACACGTAAGCACAATAAGAACTAAAGCTGTTTTTTCTAGCAACTTTAGAACTTTTGATCCTAGTGTCAAAAAAAATGTGTGTTCTATGATTACAGTATTAGTGGATTTCGCTTATTTGTATTATTACGATATAGCAGAAATTTGCACGATTGTGCAATCGTCTGCTTGACAATGCTACATTAGTATTTACGGG
>JABSPO010000036.1 GCA_013214625.1 Flavobacteriaceae bacterium | reverse complement strand
CTCCAGGGTTAGTTACCCAACTGGTTCGTGAAAACGGTGTCTCTGGTAACTGGGTATGGTGGGCAATGTTGTTGACAGGAATGTTAACAGTGTTTTTCTATGCTAAACTATGGAGGAAATCTGGAATTAATACTGACTTAGAATTTTACGAATTACGTTATTCAGGGAAATCTGCAGGTTTTTTAAGAGGATTTAGAGCTATATATTTAGGGGTTGTTTTTAATATAATTACCATGGCTGGAGTTTGTTTAGCCGGAGCGAAAATCGCTAATATTCTTTTAGGTATTGATCAAGATACAATGTTAGTTATATCAGGGATTATAATTGTTTTTTATTCCGCTTTAGGGGGGTTGAAAGGGGTGTTAATTACTGATTTCATTCAGTTTATAATTGCTATGATTGGTTCCGTATGGGCTACGATTTATATTATAGACTTACCCGAAATAGGAGGCTTAGAATCTTTATTGACTCATCCAAATGTAAGCGATAAGCTAAATATATTACCAGATTTTTCTGATTCAAAAGCAGTAATTACCTTATTAATCATTCCATTTGCTGTGCAATGGTGGAGTACGTGGTATCCAGGAGCTGAACCTGGCGGTGGCGGTTATATTGCACAACGTATGTTAGCTGCAAAAGATGAAAGACACGCTACTTGGGCTACCTTATTTTTTAATTTTGCACATTATGCTTTACGTCCATGGCCATGGATTATTGTAGGATTAGCTTCACTGGTTATCTTCCCAAGCATAGAGAGTATCAATACAACATTTCCTGATTTATCTGAAAACATGCAAGGTCACGATGTAGCGTATGCAGCAATGATGACTTATTTACCTGCTGGATTAATCGGTATTGTTTTAACATCTTTGATAGCAGCTTTTATGAGTACAATCTCCACTCAATTAAACTGGGGAAGTTCCTATATAGTAAATGACCTTTATGCTCGATTTTTAAAGCCTAATAGTTCAGAAAAAGAAAAAGTACTTGTTGGAAGAATTTCCACGGTAATCTTAATGATTTTCGCTGGGTTACTTTCTAAATATTTAAGTGATGCACAAGAGGTTTTTCAATTGTTATTACAAATTGGAGCTGGTACAGGGTTGTTATTTATTTTAAGATGGTTTTGGGACCGCATCAATCCGTATAGCGAAATAGCAGCAATGGTTATTTCATTTATCATTGCTATCATCTTTTTTATAAATGGAAAGCTAGACACTCCTTGGTTTGAACTAGAAGGACATTGGCAATTAGTTATTGGAGTGGTAATAACTACTTTAGGTTGGATTATTGTTACTTTACTTACCAAACCAACTGATGAAAATACGCTAGAAAAGTTCAATGCCTTAATATTTGACTCAGAAAGTAAGTTTTATAATATCGGCTATAAAGTACTCGCTTTCTTCTTAGGAGTTATTGGTACCTATAGTTTTTTATTTTCTACAGGATATTTTATCTACGGAAAAACAGTCCTTGCATCAGGCTTAGCAATATTAACTCTAGTATGTGGACTATTACTGATTAAAAATTGGAAGAAGATTAGTTAAGATAAACCTATTACAATACAGTAAGTAAGTAAGTAAGTAATTGATTGGCTAACTATTCAGCCAATCAATTACTCTTCTATTTTTTAGGTTGCGTTTTTATAAAACTATTAGAATCTTCCTCATCTTTAGCTTTTTGCGCTGCTACCTTCTTTTTTCCTTTAAATATTTTCAGAATCAATTCTTCAAAAGTATCAAAATCTACTTTATAAGATATCCCTACTCCTTGTGTATATCCTAATTCATTGTTTGCTGTTGCAGTTTGAGACAAGTCATTTTCTCTGTTGAATATTCTTGCTCGAAGTGTACCATCACCATTTAATAAAAACTCTACTTGAACATCACCTGCAACTACCGTTTTGCTAATTCCTCCTACTGGGATACCTACCTTTCCGTTGATTAAAATTCTATCAGAAATTTTAGTAGAAATTGTAAAACCTAAACGATCTTCAATTCGTTGTTCTTCTAAAGGATTATTTTCTCCTTGTTCATAATTCACCCCTATTTTAAACTTATCATCAGCTTTATTAAGCATATTATTTACCAAACTTGTAGCTCTTTCAACTAAATTACCAGTAACTGCCCCTTGACCATACGCATACGCGCCAGTAAACTGACCTGCTGTTACTAGTGACAATGCCTGTTTATCCCTAAACTCTTTATCATCTAGTTTATATAGCAATTCTGACTTTACAACTGAATTTGTTTTTGGAAACTGAATGTCAAAATTAACATCTGGTTGCATCAAGCCTCCATTTAAACTAATAACTACATCTACTGGTATTTTACGATTTATAGATGGATTATCTAGCAATATTGCTGGGTTAGCTGTAGTACTATACACGGCATCCATATTCAAACGTGCTTTATACGGATTTCCATCCCAGTTGATCGTCCCTCCTGGTTTTACTTTAAAACGCTTTTCGATGAATCCTCCTTGTAAAAAGTTGTTTCCATACACAAAATTATATGTTCCTTCGCTCACAATAAAGTCACCATACATATTAAACTTGTCGTTGGTATTTATCTCTATTCGCATCAAACCAGCTCCCCTACCTTTCAATACACTTCCTGCCTCTTGATCAAGTACTATTTCAATTTCAGCATCCGGTGTAACATCTAAGTCAAACTCTAACTCCAAACCACTAATGTCATGTGGTAAATTAGCGTCTATTTGAGTTTGATTTAACCTGTCGTATTTTGAAACTGTTTTTATAAATGAATTATCACCTACAGCTTCAGAATCACTAATTGGTATTTTAAATACCGTCCCTTTATTTGTACTTGCATTTACCTTAACTAATAATTCACTTGTGGGACCAAGTAATTCGGCAGTTCCTGAAATAAATGCTTTCCCATAATACAATGATTCTTCTTCTTGTTTTTTATCTAACACCAATAAATTATCAGTCGATATTTTCAAGCCTAATTCCCAATCAGTAAAATAATTATGCGCTACAAAACCGTTTAAACGGCCAGATGTATAATACTTAGTGTCCAATATCGCTATATTATCACAGATAAAACGTCTGTTTTTTAAATTGATTTTTGCATTATTCTCAAAATCAAAATCAACATTTAAATACGGTATTTTTAATCCTGCCTCGTCTAAAAATAAAGTCCCAATAAAATCCGGATTATCATAATCTCCAAAAAGTTTTGTTTTACCTGAAACTAATCCTCTAATATTTGTAATTACATCGGCTCCTAGATCACTAAAGAATGATAGGTCTAATAGATTTAGATCGATGTCCAAATTCAAATACGGTTTTTCAGTAATAAAATCAACATAACCATTAGCGTTTAGTGATTTTACATTTTCATTCTCAATACTCGAACTAATATGGTATTTCTTAAACTGATCATCTCCTTCTACGTCCAACTTAAACAAACCTAGCTTACGATTGTTAATATTAAAATCCGCAATTGAAATTCCGGCAGTTGGCTTATATACTCCTTTTTCTTGCAACAAATTCAACTTACCGTTTGCAATACCTTTAAAATTAAAGTGTTTTATTTCGGGTAATAATTTAGACAGCTTTACATCATTAATCTCTAAATTGATGTCTTTTTCATCATCATCGTGTAACTCGCCATATAACTTTAAAAACGCTGAGTTATGACTAATTATAAACTGCTCTAAATTTACGTCCTTAAACTTTTTATCGAAAATTACTTTACTTCGTTTATCATTTAATTCATTGATAAACCACTCATAATCATTAATTTTTATTTTCGATTTTTTAAAACCAAAAACCGATTTATTCTCTTTATTAATAGTGTGATACAAGTTTAACTTATAATCATCATTTCGCAGCTTCCCTCCTTTAAATTCTGTTCTGAAAAATAGTGTATCACTTATTGTTTTGTTAACCAGGTTAAACTCTGAAACATCATAAAAATTAGTTTTAACTTCTTTTATCCTAACATAAGCGTTATAAAAAGGGTTGGCATTGTCCAACTGAATATTCACCTTATCAAATACATTATCTTTATAGGAAATTTTAGACGATTTTAAATTCAACTTAAATTCTTCTTCATTACTAGAAATCCTCCCTTTAAAAATCACTTGTTTATCTATAACGATATCCGGATAAAATATTTGAGCAAGCTTATTTTCTATTTTAATATTAAAATCAAAAAACTGGTCATCGGAGACTTTAATAGGATTGTAGTTCGTATAAATACTTCCTAAGTCGTTTTCGGCTAAGGACAATAATTCTTCAAACTTAAATTTACCTACAATTTTACCTGTAATAACATTAGGTGAATTTACTGTAATCGTCCTAATGTTTTGTTCGTCAAATGAAGAACTTAGTTTAAATTCTTTAAAGTGAAATTTATCGTTCTGATTGTTATAATCTACATTTTTAAATAGAATCTCACCAAAAGCATCATTTATACTTGATCCTTTCATTTTCATTTCAATATCTCCTTTAAATATAGAAATAGCATCTCTTTTTACTAAGTTGATTTTATTAAAATCAGCATATGAAATTGATGTTTTAAAATCGTATACATCAATTTTTGATGACATATCTATCAGGCCATTAAAGGTCATTTGTAAGTTTTTATCTTTAGAAACTAAATTACCATTAAATATTTTTTGTTGAAGCTTCCCTAAAACAGACACATTGTGATAGGTGTAATTATTAATTTCAATAGCTGTAATAGTTCCTTTTA
This sequence comes from Flavobacteriaceae bacterium, assembly GCA_013214625.1. Lineage (GTDB taxonomy): Bacteria > Bacteroidota > Bacteroidia > Flavobacteriales > Flavobacteriaceae. Next base: position 15,332 of record JABSPO010000036.1, on the reverse strand, counting down.
CCAATGTATTTAAATTCGCTAAAGTAAACCCTTGCCCATCTACTTCTGCTTGAAATGTAGCTGGTCCGAAACTATTATCTTGTAATAATTTTCCGAAATCAAATTTTGTGAACTGGGTTGCTCCTTGATATTTTGCATTGTCAATAGCTGATATATCTGAGAGTAATATTTTTGCTTTTATAGTTCCAATAGCACTTTCTACAATTACATCTGTATCGATATATTGATTAGTTATTACAGCATCACCAGTTACAGAAAACACTCCCATATTCCTAAACGTTGACGGAAGCGACCTCCCTAGTATCCCTGGTAACATCTTTTTTAAATCAGTATATGTTGAGTTTAAATTATTGAAGTTTGCAACTAATTTAAAATCATCAGTGTTTTTTGATAATAAATTCTTGAAGTTTAAATCACCATCAATAACTGTATTATTTAATGTTTTTAGTTTAAGGTTTGGCAACCTTAAATCGTTTAATGTTCCACTCATTGAAGTAGAAAAAACAGCTACATCAGAACCGAATTCATTATAGAAAGCATTTAAATCCGTATAAGAAATTTTAGAATTTGTAAAATCAGCCTTTAATTTTACTTTATTATTAAAATCTGAAAAGTCAGAACGCTTATAATCAAAAACTAAATCTCCATTTAATTCAGACTCATTAGTTTTCAATTTAACATCATCAAATCGCATTTGCGTAAGTGAATATGAAAAATTAGTAGCTAACTGAGTAATTTGTACCCCCCTATGATCAAACATCGTTGCATCAGTTACCAATACATTTACATTTGGCCCATTAATAGACAATGTATTACCGTGTATATTCAACTTTGTAAAGTCTAATATTTTAGGCGCTTTTATATTATTATCAATAAACCGAAATCTACTATTCTCTATGGCAATGTTTTTTGCCGTCATTAAAAACGTTGACGGCGGTTTATTTGGTTTTGGATTCTTTTCATCAAAACTTGCAATGAACACATCCAGACTCGTATCCGTTTCTCCTTTATAGGTTTTTATAATAAAATCTAATTCATCAACTTCAATGACATCAAATAATAAATCACCTTCCCTTAACTCTTTAAAATCAAGTATTGAGGCGTTTAATGAACCTATATAAGCAAGTGTATCTTTATGATGATCCTCAATATAAATGTCTTTTAAAGCAATATCCCCAGAAAAAATATTGATACCAACTTTCCCTATGTTGATATTGGTGTTGTACTCTTTATTAATTGATTTTGTTACTTTTTTACCTAATTGTGTTTGCACATAAGGTAGTGATACTAATATCCCCAACAATAAAAACAACAAGAGTAGAATTATAAGAATTCTAAATAGTATTTTTCTTAATTTTTTGATAGTTTTTATTGTTTTAACTTTGCTTTTTATTAACAAACTCTGTGCCTTAATTTATGAAATCCGAAGATATCTATATTCTTGCTATCGAATCGTCTTGTGACGACACAAGTGCAGCCGTACTTTGTAACGACAAAGTACTGAGTAATGTTGTTGCTAATCAAGATATTCACACCAAATATGGCGGTGTTGTACCTGAATTAGCATCGAGAGCACATCAGCAAAATATTGTTCCGGTAGTACATCAAGCATTACGCCAAGCAAATATCGATAAAAAACAGCTAAAAGCCATAGCTTTTACACAAGGACCGGGATTAATGGGTTCATTATTGGTAGGAACCTCATTTGCAAAGGGTTTTGCCCAAGGTTTACAAATTCCTTTATTGGCAATTAACCATATGCAAGCGCATATTTTAGCTCATTTTATTGATGAAGATTCACAAGAAAAACCAGAATTTCCGTTTTTAGCAATGACTATATCCGGAGGGCATACTCAAATTGTTCAAGTAAATAGTTATTTTGATATGATCGTAATTGGCGAAACTATAGATGATGCTATTGGGGAAGCTTTTGATAAAAGCGCGAAAATATTAGGTTTACCCTACCCAGGAGGACCATTTATCGATAAAAACGCCGCCTTGGGGAATCCAAAAGCATTTCAATTCCCTAGACCAAAAGTTGCCGATTTAAATTTTAGCTTTAGTGGTTTAAAAACCGCTGTATTATATTTTATCCAGAAAAATGTAGCCGAAAACCCTGATTTTATTAAAGAAAATATGAATGATATATGCGCTTCTTTACAATACACTATTATTGGTATTGTTATTGATAAACTTAAGAAGGCAACTAAAAGCACTGGGATTAACAGAATCGCTATTGGTGGTGGAGTTTCTGCAAATTCAGGAATCAGGAAAGCACTACAAGAAGGAGAGCAAAAATTTGGATGGAAAACATACATCCCAAAGTTTGAATACACTACAGATAATGCTGCTATGATTGGAATTGTAGGATATTTAAAGTATCTTGAAAAAGATTTTTCTAATGTACAAGCTACCGCAAATCCACGGTTTAAAATCTAATACCTTTATTATGATTAAAAAATATTTTTATATCGTTTTACTTTTTTGTTTTTCGTTTTCGTTTTCACAAACGGATATAAAACAACTAAAAAAAGATTTAGAATTAGTTACGGATATAAAGTCGGCCAAACAATTCATTAAGGATAATCCTAAATTAAAAGCAAAAGTATACACTTACAACGAAGAAAAACACAACAATAGTTTATCCGAAAAACTATTTAGTAAAAACGTAGGAGCCAGTTTTGAAACTAAAGAGCAAAGCGCCAATACACTGTATAAAATTATTTGCATTACTCCAACACTACACTACAGAGCTAGTTACATTTTTTTAGACGGAAAGAAATTAACAATATCTAAAATAACTAATTTGCATACTGTTATTATGTCAAAATTAAACTCTGGGAAACAGTTTAATCATTTAGCTGGAAAATATTCTATGGACAGAAACGCTCGAAAAGGAGGTGACTTAGGTTGGTTCACCTCAAATAAAGCGTCAAAAGAGTTTGTTAATTCATTAAAAGAAAATAACGTCAATACTATTTTTAACTTAGATTTACCTGAAACAAAAAAACATTACATCATCAATAAAACACATCAGCAAAAGAACATTAGGTTATTGCAAGTATTAAAAATTACTTTTGAAAAAGATAAAAATAAACGGTTAATTAATGTTTTCAACTAACAAATGGCTTACAACGAATTACTTGCAAATCGAATTCGCGCTTCAATAACACTTTTTCCAGAAGTGTTTACTGAAAAGAAAATGTTTGGAGGCATTGTTTTCCTATACAAAGGAAAAATGACCATCGGAGTTGTTAACGAAAAACTTGTTGTTAGAGTAATTTTATCTAAAATGGATGAGTTATTAGTCCAAAAAGGAATCATTCCAATGGATTTTACAAAAAAAACAATGAAAGAGTTTTTATATGTTTTACCCGAAGCTCTAAAAACAGAAGAAGATTTACAATTTTTCACAGAACTAGGTGTTGAACACGCTAAACATAAACTCAACGAAATTTAATGCAATTATTTTACAGCCCTGATATTAATTCTGACAGCAAACAATACGCTTTTTCAAAAGAAGAAAGCAAACATATTGCTAAGGTATTGCGAAAAAAAGAAGGCGACATTCTTTCCATTACTAATGGAAAAGGATACTTGTTCATTGTAGAAATCATTATTGCCGACATCAAAAAATGTATTGTCAAAATAAATACTATTGAACAACATAAAGGTCATGACTACAAACTACACATTGCCATAGCTCCTACCAAAATGAACGATCGAATGGAATGGTTTTTAGAAAAGGCTACTGAAATTGGTATTGATGAAATCACCCCTATCTTTTGTGATAATTCTGAGCGAAAAATAATTAAAAAGGATCGTTTTGAGAAAATTATCCAAAGCGCCATGAAGCAATCCTTACAAATGCAGTTACCAAAACTAAATGATGCAATAAATTTTAAACAATTTATCAATCAAGAGTTTACCGGAGAAACTTATATAGCACATTGTGAAGAACAAGAAAAAAAACAACTGCTATCATTAATATCGCCAAATCAAAACTATACAATCCTAATTGGCCCTGAAGGAGATTTTTCTGTAAAAGAAATTGAATTAGCATTACACAATAATTTCAAACCCGTAGCCTTAGGAAACACACGTTTACGAACTGAAACAGCAGGAATTGCTGCCTGTCATACCATAGCTTTAAGTAACATTATAGTTTAATTCTAAATTATGAAAATAATAATCACATATTTCATATTATCCTTATCAGCACTATCTTTCTCACAAGAAATAGCTGTTTTAAAATATAATGGTGGTGGTGATTGGTACGCCAATACAACCGCACTACCAAATCTTATTGCATTTTGCAATACTAATATCAATACTACTATAAAAAGCAAACCACAAACGGTTGATGCCGGAAGTATTGAATTATTTCAATATCCGTTTATACATATGACTGGTCACGGAAACGTTCATTTTTCTACTGAAGAAGCTGAAAACTTAAGAAACTACCTTAATTCTGGTGGCTTTTTACATATTGACGACAATTACGGAATGGATATCTACGTTAGAAAAGAATTAAAAAAAATATTTCCAAACCAAGAGTTAACCGAACTACCTGCTAAACATAAAATATTCAATATTGCATTCAAATTCCCTAAAGGGCTTCCGAAAATCCATGAGCATGACGGGAAGAGACCTCAAGGGTTCGGGTATTTCCATAACGGAAGATTGATATGCCTATATACTACAGAATCAGACCTAGGTGACGGCTGGGAGAATCAGGAAATACATAATGACTCCCCAGAAATTAGGCTTAAAGCATTACAAATGGGTGCTAATATTATTAAATACGCTTTTGAAAACTAAAAAACAATGCAACTCACTCACTATACCTCTACATTCAACAAAAGAACATTTCCAATAACTGTATTGTGTGAAAACGTAAGTAACGCCCCAAATATTGGATCGTTATTTAGAATTTGTGATGCATTTGGAGTTGAAAAAATAGTGTTTAGTGGCGAGGCACTCCCAATTCCGTCAAGGAAAATGCAAAAAACTTCTCGAGCTACTGAAAAATATGTTCCTTTTGAGCTAATCAATGATATTAATCAATATATTGAAAACATAAAAGAAACACACTACCTCATAGCTATTGAAATCACTGAAAAAAGCACCCCTTTACACCAACAACAATTCCGTACTCATAAACCAATTGTATTAATCATTGGTGATGAGAATTTTGGAGTATCAGAAACTGTTTTAAACCAAACAGACAAAATAGTTCATATAAATATGTTTGGCGAAAATTCAAGCATGAATGTAGTTCAAGCAACCAACATTGCATTGTATGAAATCACTAAACAACTACAAGAAGCTGTTTAATACCAAATAAAGCACTATTTTTAAATTTCAATCAATAATCATTAATACAAAAAGTATTGAACACAACAGACTCAAAAAACATCAGCAACGGAATATTAAGGGCTATAGCAATCATATTAGGTTTCAGTATCTTATTACTTTTTCTATACAAAATAAGCGATGTTCTTATTTACATAGCAATCGCTGGGGTTATCTCTTTACTCGGTAGACCAATTATTAGATTTTTAAAATCACGCTTGAAATTTAAAAACACATTTGCAGTAATCGCCACAATGCTATTGCTACTAGGCTCTATTGTTGGCTTAGCATCAATGTTTATTCCCTTAATTAAAAGTCAAGGAGAAAATTTAGCACTACTCAATTACAGCGAGTTAGAAACCAATTTTAAACATCTATCAGAAGAAATAAACAGTTATTTATCTGCACATAATATTGATTTATTTCAAACACTTCAAAACTCTGATCTATTATCAAAGCTAAATGTAAATGCAATACCCGAGCTTTTAAATTCAATTTTAGGGATGGTAGGTAGCTTAAGTATAGGGTTGTTTTCGGTATTATTTATTTCTTTCTTTTTCTTAAAAGACAGTAAACTATTAGAAGATGGAGCACTATTATTAGTTTCAGACAACAAAGAGGGGCGTTTAAAAAAGTCATTTGAAAAAATAAAAGACTTACTATCACGCTATTTTGTTGGATTGGTATTTCAAATACTAATACTCTTCATAATTTACACCGTTGTGCTATTAATCTTCGGTATACAAAACGCTATTGTTATTGCATTTTTATGCGCATTGTTAAATTTAATACCATATGTTGGACCGTTAATTGGAGGTATTTTGATGTTGATTTTATCTATGAGCAGTAATTTAGGTATGGATTTTCAAACGGTTATTTTACCAAAAACAATGTATGTTATGATTGGTTATACAATTGCGCAATTGGTTGATAATTTTGTGAGCCAACCCTTAATTTTTTCTAATAGTGTAAAATCTCATCCGTTAGAAATATTCCTTGTAATCATCATTGGAGGACTACTTTTCGGAGTCATTGGGATGATAATTGCAGTACCAACATATACCGCATTAAAAGTTATTTCTAAAGAATTTTTATCTGATAATAAAATCGTTAAAAAAATTACAGAAGGAATTTAATATTTACTCAAAAGAGCACAATTAAAACTATACAAACGCAAAACAAAAACCTAATCTTCTGCTTTGAACAAGAATATATTAAATACTGATAATCAGCAGTTTATATTAAATAATTATCGTACTGACATTTCGTCACTACGACTAAGAAAGCTTGTTTTCAAAGACGTAACACTACAAGAGTTAACTGAGCAAATTGAAGCGAAAAAACGCTGCCAAAACAAACTAAAAACGTGGTGTAAAACCCCTGATATTTACTATCCTAATAAGTTAAATATTGAGCAAACTTCGTCAGAAACCACCGCTGAATACAAAGCCAATTTAGTATCAGGGAAATCATTAATCGACTTAACCGGAGGATATGGTGTGGACTGTTTTTATTTCTCGAAAAAAATAAAAAAAATAACCCATTGTGAAATAAATCCTTCTCTTTCAGAAATAGTAAATCATAATTATAAGCAATTAAAATGCAGTAATATAAAAACCATTATTGGAGACGGAATTGAATACTTAAAAAACACCCCAGAAACTTTTGATTGGATTTACATTGATCCATCTAGAAGAAGTGATTCAAAAGGCAAAGTCTTTTTACTAAGCGATTGCTTACCAAATATTACTGAGCATATAGAATTTCTTTTTACTAAAAGTAAAAACATTCTAATCAAAACCTCTCCACTACTAGATATTACAAACGGACTAAAAGAATTAGGGGCTGTAAAAGAAATACACATTGTTGCAGTAAAAAATGAAGTGAAAGAATTATTATTTTTATTAGAGAAAAACCACTCAGGAAACATATCTATTAAAACAGCTAACATTTACAATGACACAGTTGATACCTTTAGTTTTATTAAAACCAATTCAGCTCTTGCACAACATGGATTACCTAAAAAATATTTATACGAACCCAATTCTGCCATATTAAAATCGGGTGGTTTTAACGAAATTGCATTACAGCACAATCTCTGCAAGTTACACCAACACTCTCACTTATACTCAAATGATGTTTTAATTGATTTTCCGGGAAGATCATTCAAAATAACTGAAGTTATCCCTTACAATAAAAAAGAGCTCAGAAAACGCTTTAAAAAACAACAAATTAATGTTACTACAAGAAATTTCCCGAAATCTGTTGCTGAAATTAGACAAGAACTACAATTAAAAGATGGAGGAACAGAATATTTATTCTTTACAACCAATATCAAAAACAAGAAAATAGCAATACTATGCTTTAAAAAGTAGTCGTTGATTAGTAAATATTAATAGTTTTATTTAAATTTAAATCCATTTAATAATTATTAGACACCTATAACTATATAGTACAAGCACAAATGATACACAAAACAGTTTTTCAATTATTTCATGAATTAAGAAATCCACCAAGAAACTGGTCACAGATAACTGATATTGCAATAAGGAAAAATTACAAAAAAAACGATATTATTTGTCGTGCAGGACTACATCCTGAGAATTTATTTTTTATAAAATCAGGAGTTGTACGAAAATACATTACCGATAATTCAGGCAAAGAATACAACAAATTTTTATTTTCAAGCAATCACGTTGTTGTTTCACTTACAGCAATTTCTACTAAAAAAACAGCTAACTTCAATATTGAATGCCTTACTGACGTTACACTTTACGAAATATCCTACAGTAAACTCAGAAATATTTTAAAAAACGACTTAGAGCTAAGCAATCTATACACAGACATGTTGCATCATTTTTTTGTAATCATGGAAGAAAGCGAGGTTGAAAAAGTGCTGCTCGAAGCAAAAGAGAGGTATTTAAATTTTCAAACAAGACACCCGAGTATCATAAATAAAATTCCCTTGTTTCATATTGCATCCTATTTGGGTATTACGCCGATACAACTAAGCAGAATTCGTAGTTCATTAAAAAAAGTAACTAATTTTTAACATTTTCAAAAGCTTCGTATGGTATTAATCCGTGCCATTTTTTTTTACAACATTACACCATAACTGCAATAACTTACATTTAATCTGACAGTATGTTAAAAATATTATAATGTTTAACAAAAATAAACACCTCCATTAGTGTATGTATATTTAAAATATTAATTTTAGGCACCCCGAATTAAATCATATATACATTACATGAATACATTTTATCAGTTTGCAAATAAGTTAGCCTCAATATCCGAGGAAGAATTTGAACATTTTAAACCACACCTTGCGCCAAAAATTTATAAAGCGAACACCATTATTTGTAATATCGGTGATGAAGCTAAGTACCTTTATTTTATAAAATCCGGAGTAGTAAGAACTTCTATTATTAGTGATAATGGCAAAGTTTTCACAAGAGCATTATATTCAGAAAATGAATTTTTTGGACCATTATCAAGTATGATTAAAGGTGAAAGGTCATCTTTTATTTATGAAGCACTAACTGACTGTGAACTAGTCCGATCTGAACACATGGAGGTTCAAAAGTTATACGGAAAATACCCTAGACTAATGCGTTTTGAACTTAAAGTACTTGCAAGCGTTTACATAAAAATGGAAAAAACCATCATTAATTTGGGTACAAAAAACGCTAAAGAGCGTTACCAAAAACTATTAGTGCGTTTTAAAGGTATTGAAAAATTGATACCACAATATCAAATAGCTTCTTATTTAGGTATAACCCCTATACAACTGAGTAGGATTAGAAAATCAATGCTGTCCCAATAATTTAATAAACAAAAAAGCTCTTCAGTTATGAAGAGCTTTTTTGTTTACTAGAAAGCAATAGCTTATCTAACCAGTTTCCTGTATTTTAGACGCTTTGGCATTAAGTCACCACCAAGTCGTTTCTTTTTATTTTCTTCATATTCTGAGAATGACCCTTCAAAGAAATACACTTCAGAATTTCCTTCAAAAGCTAAGATATGAGTACAAACTCTATCCAAAAACCATCTATCGTGAGAAATAATTACTGCACATCCTGCGAAGTTCTCTAATCCTTCCTCTAATGCTCTCAATGTGTTTACATCTAAATCATTGGTAGGCTCATCTAACAATAATACATTACCTTCTTCCTTCAAAGTCATTGCTAAATGCAATCTGTTACGCTCTCCACCAGACAACGTATCTACTTTTTTGTTTTGTTCACTTCCTGCAAAATTAAATCGACTTAAATAAGCACGAGAGTTTACTTGTTTCCCTCCCATCATTATTAAATCCTGTCCACCAGAGAAGTTTTCCCAAATTGATTTGTTTCTATCAATATCTTTATGTGATTGATCAACGTATGCAATTTTTACAGTTTCACCAACTTCAAAACTTCCTGCATCAGGAGTTTCTTCTCCCATAATCATTCTGAAAATAGTCGTTTTACCAGCACCGTTTGGTCCAATAATCCCTACAATTCCTGCTTGAGGCAAACTAAACTCTAAATTATCATATAATAATTTATCTCCAAAAGCCTTAGAAACCCCTTTAGCCTCAATAACTTTTGCCCCTAAACGATCACCATTAGGAATGAAAATTTCTAATTTCTCATCCATTTTATTTTGATCCTGACTCATCAGTTTATCATAATTCTTCAAACGTGCTTTTTGCTTTGTTTGACGACCTTTAGCTCCTTGACGAACCCATTCCAATTCTCGTTCTAATGTCTTTTGACGCTTAGATGCTGTTTTACTTTCTTGTGCTAATCGTTTCGATTTCTGATCCAACCAAGTAGAATAGTTTCCTTTCCAAGGTATCCCTATTCCTCTATCTAATTCTAAAATCCAACCTGCAACATTATCTAAGAAATACCTATCATGCGTTACTGCAATTACAGTTCCTTTGTATTGTGCTAAATGATGCTCTAACCAGTGTACAGATTCTGCATCCAAGTGATTGGTAGGTTCATCTAATAACAATACATCAGGCTCTTGCAATAACAACCTACACAATGCTACTCTACGACGCTCTCCTCCTGACAGTACAGAAATTGGCGTGTCTCCTGCTGGAGTACGTAAGGCATCCATTGCTATTTCTAATTTTGTTTCTAACTCCCAAGCATTACAAGCATCTATTTTATCTTGCAAAACAGCTTGTTGTGCCATTAACTTATCCATTTTGTCAGCATCAGAATATATTTCTTCCAAACCAAACATATCGTTTATTTTATTGTACTCATCAAGAATAGCAACAGTTTCTGCAGCTCCTTCTTTTACAATATCCATAACCGTTTTAGTTTCATCTAACTGAGGTTCTTGTTCTAAATATCCTACAGTATGCTCTTTAGAAAAAGTTACATCACCTTGATAATTTTTTTCTATACCAGCAATAATTTTAAGTAAGGTAGACTTACCAGAACCATTCAATCCTAAAACACCAATTTTAGCTCCGTAATAAAAACTTAAATAAATATCTTTTAATACTTGTTTTCCAGTGCTTTGATAGGTTTTAGAGACCTTATTCATGGAAAATATAATTTTCTTATCGTCTGACATAGTTATAATAATTTTTAGAAGTGTAAATATCGTGAATATTTGATGATATGAAAGTGTAATTTGAATTTACTATAAAACAAAAAACTCAGAGCATTAAATCGTTTTGGGGAAACAATTTAACTTAAAAGCTCTGAGTTAAACTAACTTGCTTCAAAAGTAACATAATTTTCATATAAAAAAAACGTTATCAGACATTTGTAACAAAAAAGTTATTTTCAATATGAAAAAATAACATTATAAATACCGCTCTACACCTAATTCTGTTTTTCCAAAAAAAAACAATATCAATCAATAATACAAAGCTATTTTAAGACTATACATAAATCAATTTTACACTATATTTACTAGTAAACTAACTAAAATCATCATGAAAAATTATTTCTACGCACTCATATTATTTATATCTATATACGCAAATGCTCAAACAACAGTAGGGTTATATGTTAATGATTTTAAAAATATTCTTGGAAATACAACTGCAGAAACAGAGTTATTAAACTATGTACAAACAAACGGATTTAATTATTTAATTCTATACAACTTAACTTATATACACAATAACATATTTTCCGTAGACAATATAACCACATCTTTACCGCTCGCTAATTTTATAAATACTGCAAAAACAAGTTATGGCATAAATCAAGTAGCAGTTGTAGGTGAGAAAAACAGTTCATTTGACAAAATAAAAATTTATAATAGCTTTTATCCAGCCGAACCAAACAAACGTTTTGACGTATTCAATTTAGAATTTGAGTTCTGGAATTCTAACCTAACTGATCCAGGCGAATATTACTGTACTACTTACCTAATACCAAACGGACTACCCTGCACTAACGCTGGAGCTTTTGATTTTTATGATGATCAGTTGGCCTTAATGAAAGTTTATGGAGACGCAAACAACATCATTTCAGAAACATATATAGGTTCACCTACCGCAGCACAAAGTGATGTAATAACACAAAACACCCACCGTGTTTTAGTGCATTACTACAGAACTAGTGATGTTTACGGAAGTGGTGATAGTATTTACCAATACAATAGTCATCGTATTGAAGATTTAGCTACAAACAATAATGTAATTATTATGCCAATATTTAGCGGACAACCAGCCCATATGTATACTTGGTTGCTTTCAAATCCATTAACTCAAGCGTATGATACATTTATAAACGGAACAAATGGTTACGATGATCAAACTGGGGATTGGAAAGACAATGTTACTTTTGACGGATACACTTGGTATAGATACACAACACTGTTAGAAATCAGTAATACACTTGATATCACTACTAATGCAATTGAGGAAAAATGTGTGTTTTATAATCAAGAAACGAAGACTATAACATTAAAAAACTTTAATTCATACAACCATGTTGCAGTTTACAATTGCAATGGCGCTTTAATTTCCTCATTTAATCCTAGACAAGAACTGTTACTTAATACATTTGAAACTGGTATCTATATAATAAGCGTACATACCAAAAACGATGTTTTTACTCAACAAATTAGTATTCAATAAATGGCAAAAAAAATAGGCCTTCATTTCTGAAAGCCTATTTTTTTTGAATTATAAAACTGTTATTGGTTTCCTAAAATAATAGGCATTCCGGTTTTTCCCGCTCCAATTAATACTATTTTACTGTTTGGTGATTGCGCTAATTTTAATGTTGCTTCAATACCTTTGTCTTGTAAAATTTTATCAGTTAAAGATGCACTTAAAATTTTATTCGCATCTGCTTTTCCTCTTGCTTCAATAATTTGCTTTTCAGCTTCTTTTTGAGCAGTTACAAGTCTAAATTCATATTCTAAAGATTCTTGCTCTTGCTTTAATTTACGCTCAATAGCTTCTTTAATAGTTCTAGGTAAGGTAACATCTCTTACCAAAATATCATTGATTACAACATGTTGATCAGCAACTTTTTTAGCTACTTCTTCATATATTTCTTTTTGTATCACGTCACGCTTACTAGAATATAATTGTTCCGGAGTATAACGTCCTACTACACTACGTGCTGCCGAACGTACTTCAGGTACAATAACTACGTCTAAATAATTTTTTCCCTTTGTTTTATGTAACAATCCTAATTCATCAGCTTTTGGCATGTATAAAATTGATAAATCTAATTTTATTTCCAATCCGTTAGAAGATAATACTTCCATATCTTGCTGAAATTGATTTTGCTGACGCATATTATAAATATACACTTTATTCCAAGGCGCTATGAGATGGAATCCTTCTTCTAAAGGGAGTTCATTTGTTACTACACCTCCATCAAAGCGCTTCCATAACACTCCTGATTCCCCTGCATCAATAGTTACTGCTGTTTTTAACAATAAAAATATTGATATTACTACTAAAAAGATTATTGGTAAGCCCAATTTTGGTAATTTTTCCATCTGTTTTTCCATTTTAAAATTTAAATTAGTCCGTTATATTTTCTTAAAAACCATTCCACTCCAAGTACTAAAATCAGTATTCCTAATAAATATTTCCAATTCACTAAAGGTAACTGAGTTGTAGTTTCTCGTTGCGTTATTTTATATTTTTCATTATTTCTTAATTCTTCAAACAACTGCTTATATTTTGATATATAGTAGAGTTGTGTTTTACTATTAGTAGCCAACTGACCTAGTTTCGTTACATTAGGATTGATAAATTGTGATTCTATATTAAAATCTAATATTTCAAACATCCCTTTTTTGGTTAACCTGTCCTTTTGAATAGTTACCTCATAACTATACACTCCAGCTTTTAAATGCTTTAAATCAAGCTCATAACCATTGTTTTTATATAGAAAATCAAATTCAATTGCTTCCTTTGTTTCTTGGTGAATCAATTTACAAGATATAATTTCATTTTCATCAGTAACATAGTTTTTATCAAAATATTGCGCTTTTAACTTCGCTTGTCCTAACAGAAACTCATCTTCAATATCTAAAACTAATCGTTCTCTTTTATTATTAGAAGCTAAATACTGAATCGTTTTACCAATTAAGGCATCAAACTTCTCGAAATTTTGAGTGTTTACAAAACTTTGAGCACGCCATTTCCATATTCCTTCTCCAAACAACACCGCCTCTCTCCTATTGTTATTTTCAAAAAAACAAAATAAAGGGGCCTCAGTTAACACCGATCCAATTTGCTGATGCAGTAGAACAGATGCTGAACTATTTAAAGTTACATTTCCATAAAAACCAACTAAAGGCGGAAATGATGAGAAATCTAATTCTTCATTCTGAAACAAATCAAACCCAGCATTGTAGTTACCCGAAAAATCTTGAGACTGATTTACAACTGAATTTTTATAATTTTCACTCACACTATTTAAAAATACCCAATCGGTCTGTAATCCTGTAATAGTAAAATGATTCTTTTTAAAAACATCAATTTGCTGGAATACTTTTTTAAACTTAACTGTTGGCTGATACAATACCACTAACTGATATTTATTATAATCAATTACATCGCTAGTAGTTTGTATTGTTACTTTACGCTGCTTATTCGTTTCAATAGCTTTCTTTACCGCTCCTATATCTGGATGAATAATATCCGATATTAACAACACATTTGTTCTTTCATCAATAACCTCAACAGAAAAATCACGTGTGTTGTTCGTTATATTTTCTTCATTAGTAATTGGTGTGATAACTGCGCGATATTTATACCTTCCAATATTTCTTGCTTTTAAATAAAAAGAGAGTACTACCGTTGTATTTTCATTGGACAACTCAATATTTTTAGAATATATTTTAGTGTTTCCTGAATAGACACTCAACTCCTCCTTTATAGCTGTGTTACCTAGATAATTTACAGTAATTTCAACAGGGAATTCATTATTTAAAAAGGCGTATTTATTATGCTGAATATTTGCGATTTTCAGATCTGATTTTAGAACAGAATCTCCTAAAACAACTGGGTAAATTGGTTGCTTATAGGTTAATGACGACAACACATAGTCTTGCCCATAGGTTTGATTTCCATCTGTAAGTAGTAATGTTGGTGAATTTGTATCTGAATACAATTCTTTAAAAGACGAAAAAACTGTTGCAATATTAGTCTGTGACGCTGTAAATTGAATAGAGTCCGATAACTCATTTACAGTGTTCCCAAAAGAATAATAATGGATTTGGAATTTATCAGAAAGTCCTGATTTTTTAAATTCTTTTAAAAATCCCCTAACCTTAGCGTCTTGTTTAAGATACCTTATCGATTCTGAATTATCTATTGCAACAACTAAATTAGGCTTTATATTAGTTATTATTGTTTGTTTAAATGTTGGATTAAATAATAAAACACCAAGTAAAAATAAACTTAAGAAACGCAAAAAAGCAAAAAGAAATCGTTTGTTATCGGTTCTTTTTGCTTTATAAAAATATTGAAAAACTGCAATTCC
>JABSPO010000359.1 GCA_013214625.1 Flavobacteriaceae bacterium | reverse complement strand
AAATTCAGCAAAACGTTTTGGTAGTTCTTTGTATGAAAAAGGCCTCATATTGTTATAGACTTCACAATGGTGTGGGCAGTTCATAGGTTTTAGTAAGAACTCTTCTCCTTCTTTAGGTGTGCTTATAGGTTGAAAACTATCGGCTCCGTATTTTTCGTAATGTCCAGAAGTAACATATAATTCTTTCTGACCAATATGTGGGGTCATAACCATTTCGTATCCAGCTTTCTTTTGCGCTTTCTTTAAAAACTGTTCTAATCTATCACGTAAAGCAGCACCTTTAGGTAGCCATAACGGTAAACCAGCACCAACTTTAGCAGAAAAAGTAAATAATTCTAATTCTTTACCTAATTTTCTGTGATCTCGTTTTTTAGCTTCTTCTAAAAGTTCTAAATATTCTTTTAGTTCTTTTTGTTTAGGGAATGAGATACCATATAAACGAGTTAATTGTTTGTTTTTTTCATTTCCTCTCCAGTATGCGCCAGCAAGACTTAATATTTTAACAGCTTTTACGATTCCGGTGTTTGGAATGTGACCACCTCTGCATAAATCAGTGAAGGTGTCATGGTCGCAAAAAGTTATTGTCCCGTCTTCAAGGTTTTCAATTAATTCAACCTTATATATATTGTTTATTGACTTGTAATATTCTAAAGCTTCTGCTTTTGTAGTAGAACGCATTTTGTATTCGTGCTTACCACGAGCAATTTCTAACATTCTAGCCTCTATTTTTGGAAAGTCCTTATCAGATAAGGTGTTTTCTCCAAAATCAATATCATAATAGAATCCTCTTTCAATTGACGGACCAATTGTCAAGATCGCTTTGGGGTATAAATCCTTAACGGCTTGTGCCATGATATGAGATGTTGAATGCCAAAACGCTTGTTTTCCATCATTATCCTTCCATGTATATAAAACTAAATTACCATTAGTGGTTAATGGGGTAGTGGTTTCAATGGTTTCTGTATTGAATTTTGCAGAAATAACATTTCTAGCAAATCCTTCGCTAATGTTTTTAGCAACTTCCATTGGAGTGACACCACTCTCAAATTCTCTAATACTACCATCAGGTAATGTAATTTGAATCATAAATTTTGTTTTCAAAAATTAAATAATTGACAAAGATAAAACCTCTACGTTACTATTACAATAGTTAAGCGCCTTTTTTAATAGTATATGTATTATATGGTATAGTTTTTTTTAATACTGTTTTTTATTATTTCTTTGGGTGTTCCCTTTCGTTATCACTTCAGGTCGTGCTGTCCGTTTTTACTCCTCGCACATCGTGCCTCTGGCTGTGGGGTAATCACTCGCATCGCTAACACGGTATGATGAAGTTCGGTAAATTAAGTTTTTTGCTTTTTATCTTATTGGAAATTATGTTGTAGTAAAGCTATCATTTCGTAATGAGTACTATTAAGATAGAACGATTTTTATGGATTCAAATGATATTTTAATTAATAACGCCTCAACAATCCTAATACATTATATAGTCCTGTTTTGAACTTGTGAGTTGAACACATCTTTCGATTTATAAATAGACAAAGATAAAAGCGCCTGTGTATTTCATCGAAAAAACAAAGTCGTTCGTCTAAGTCATGTGTTTGGGTGAAAGAACAGTTCTTCAACCCGCACGTTTCCAGTCGCTAGTATA
>JABSPO010000358.1 GCA_013214625.1 Flavobacteriaceae bacterium | reverse complement strand
ATTAAAAACAGCCCCTTGGATATAGAATTAGCTAAATATTTCCTTCCAGAAGGAAAACTTGATTATTTTGAAATTACTTCACATAAAACAGCAAACGAACGGATACACTTTTATCTTGAAGAAAAAAATATACTTCCTAATGAGTATAAAACTGAAATAGCAAAATCAAAAGGGTTTACCCCAGAAATTACTGTTGAAGATTTTCCGCTTCGTGGAAAACCTGTATTGCTACACATTAAACGTCGTAGATGGACGATAATAAATAGTGGGGACATCATTAAACGAAACTGGGATTTAGTAGCTAAAGGAACAAGAGTAACTTCTGAATTCGCTTCTTTTTTAAAAGGTATCATTAGATAGTTATGCGGTAAGTACTAGTAAGTTTGGACAGTACTACAGCACCAATGGTGCTAAATTACAATATTTATACAAAAACCATTTAAGTGACTTTAGTGATTGGTCACAGAAAAATCATGCTAAAGATTGGTTGTTATTTGGAAAGAACTTGGGGAAATATTTGAGTCTAGACGAAACTTCTCTTTCTAATGGAGAACTTTACACCATATTAACAAATAAAAGTGCTAAAGGAAAAAAAGGAGCCATCATAGCTATTATTAAAGGAACAAAAGCCCTTGAAATCATTGCTATACTAAGCAAAATACCCGAATCCAGAAGAAACATTGTAAAAGAAATTACTGTAGATATGGCTGGAAGCATGAATTTAATAGCTAAAAAGTGTTTTCCTAAAACTGAAATAGTAACCGATAGATTTCATGTCCAAAAACTTGCTTCCGAAGCTGTACAAGAAGAGCGTATTAGATTAAGATGGAAAATTATTGATCAAGAAAACAACGATATCGAAAAATGCAGAAAATATAATCAAACATATAAGCCTGAATTACTTTCAAATGGGGAAACAAAAAGGCAGCTACTAGCTAGAAGTAGGTATTTGTTATTTAAGTCAAAAAGTAAATGGACTCCAACTCAAATAACTAAAGCTGAAATACTATTCAAACTCTACCCTTCAATAGAAGATGCATATAATTTAGCACAAGGCTTAAGTACTATTTTTGAAAATAATACCGATAAAAATGTAGCTCGACTCAAGCTTGCACAATGGCATAATAAAGTAGAACAAACTGGATTTAAATCATTCAACACAATATCCAGAACTATACTAAACTACTTTAATAACAGAGCTACCAATGCGTCTGCAGAATGATTCAATGCTAAAATAAAAGCTTTCAGAGCGCAATTTAGAGGAGTTAGAGATATTCCTTTTTTCCTATACAGGCTAACTAAAATTTATGCATAATTTTATCCATCCCCAAGAATACCATTTGATCCACAATTAGCAATTCTTTTTTTTGAAATTTTCATCAACAGAATATCTTGAATTATTTTGACAATCTAAGTACAAATGCCTCAGTAGAATCTTTCAATCCCAAAATAAAAAAAAACTAGAACTCAATATAAAGATGTCAGGGATATTCTCCATTTCATTACGTTCGCAATAAAGCACATTTTCAGTTTATCACAAAAAAAAAACCCAACATCGTTAGATATTGAGGTTTTAAAGAAGGCGACGACCTACTCTCCCACATAACTGCAGTACCATCGGCGCTAATGGGCTTAACTTCTCTGTTCGGAAAGGTAAGAGGTGAGC
>JABSPO010000357.1 GCA_013214625.1 Flavobacteriaceae bacterium | reverse complement strand
AATCTCGTTAGAGATCTTGTAAATGATAGTCGAAACTATCGTTTGTTGAGTTGTTAGATTCGAACTAACTTACTTTCCTATAACTCTATTTTTTAAGAACTTTTTAACTCAACAACTCTCGTTGTTTTGCTAAGCGGTTGCAAACTTACAACCTTTTTATTTCCTCGCAATGCTTTTTGAATCTTTTTTGAAAAGTTTTTTTAACTCTTAAAAACTAAACTCAAACCACATTTCTTAAAGAACTTCTCACTACTAAAACCTCGTTGTAAACTCAGCCGTTTTGCGGGTGCAAATATACCACCTTTCTTTCATCCTATCCTAACTTTTAAATGCGTTTTTTTGAAGTGTTTTACTAGCGACTGGAAACGTGCAGATTGATTGTTGCAAAACACCATATTTTGTGGCGAACAAAACACAATTCCCTAAGGGAACTAACAGACTACTTCACTATCATTCATAATTACATATTAAAAACACAAGCTTACAATATAGCTGGTGATGTGATTTACAATAAAACCCAGATGAATTTACCACTATATATAACCTCATTCCTAAAACACCCACTACATTTGTCTATATAAATGATAACACTAAAATATTACTTACGCTACTTATATGATACCTCCTATCGTCGAAATTACACTTTCTCTACTTTTACTAGTAATCTTATTTTGCGTTAGCGATAGTAGTGGCATCCTTTTTCATCTTTAAAAGATGCATTCATAACTAAACAAGACCGATATTCATAGATCAACCAGTCTATTAATACCATACACCACGAAAAAGATACAACGAATAGCGCGACCTGAAGTGGTACCGAAAGGGAACGCCCAGATCAGAAGTTAGAAGTTAGAAGTCAGAAGTCAGAAGTCAAAAGTCAAAAGTCAAAAGTCAAAATAAAATTTTCAGATAAGAACACCAAACAACACTCCTAAATTCTGAAAAAACAGATTGTTTCGCTCCGCTCGCAATGACATGTAATAAAAAAAGCCGCTCCTTTACGGAACGGCTTCAATATATAAACACTAATTTTTATTCCTTAATTATATACCTACATAATTACTAGGTGTAATTTTCTTTAATTCCTTTTTGATTTCGTCAGAAACCTCTAATGTGTCAATAAAGTTTGCTATAGAACTTTTATTGATTTTCTCATTAGTTCTCGTCAAACCTTTTAACGCCTCATACGGATTAGGATACCCTTCTCTTCTTAATATATTTTGAATAGCCTCTCCTACAACCGCCCAGTTGTTTTCTAAATCTTCAGCAAACTTAGACTCATTCAATAATAATTTATTTAACCCTTTTAAAGTAGATTGAAATCCAATTAACGTGTGGCCAAAAGGAACTCCTACATTACGCAACACTGTACTATCAGTTAAATCGCGCTGCAACCTAGAGATTGGCAACTTAGCTGACAAGTGTTCGAAAATTGCATTTGCAATACCTAAGTTTCCTTCTGAGTTTTCAAAATCAATAGGATTTACTTTATGTGGCATTGCTGAAGACCCAACCTCTCCTGCTTTAATTTTTTGCTTGAAATACTCCATTGCTACATACTGCCAGATATCTCTATCTAAATCAATAACAATGGTATTTATTCTTTTTAAATTATCAAACAAAGCCGCCATGTGATCATAGTGCTCAATTTGCGTAGTAGGATATGAA
>JABSPO010000356.1 GCA_013214625.1 Flavobacteriaceae bacterium | reverse complement strand
CTTGATACCCTTTATCATATAAATAATAGGCAATTGCTTCATGATAAACACCAGTAGCCTCCATTACAATAGTTAAATTAACTTGTGGAACACCTAACTTTTTTATCCATAATTTATTTATTAAAATCATTTTCCCTTTTTCACCTTTGCTCGCTTTTAATACGGTCTCATAAATATTGGACCTAGGTACTGTTCAAGTTCTAAGAAAAAAAACAGAAGGGTGTTTCTCTATGATCCGATATCAATTAGTGAAAATTGTATCTAGCTAAACGCTTCTATCCCTCCTAATTTTGATTTTTGTTTATTATATTTACTAAAGTTATTAAAATACCTCCTAATATTAACTCTAAACAAACATACGAGCTAAACGTTAGCGGTCATTAAACCAAACTGACATATAATAATAAAATATCAATGATAGAAACTGAACGACTTATTTTAAAGCCGCTGACTTATGAGCAGTTAGTAAAATATATAAAATGTGACAATTCTTTGGAGGTTGAACTGAATCTAAACAAAACTTCAAGGACGATTTCATCGGAATTAAAAGAAGCGTTTGAACAAACAATTCTTCCAAATGTTGCAGACAAAAATAAAAACTACTTGTATTCAACACTTTGGACTGCAATTTCGAAAATTGACAACAAAATGGTAGGCGATTTATGTATCGTAGGTGAACCAAACGCTAACGGAGAAATAGAGATTGGATATGGAACTTATGACGAATTTCAAAATAAAGGATTTATGACAGAAGTTGTTAGTGGAATAATTGAATGGGCTAAAACTCAAGCTGAAATAAAAGCAATTATTGCTTCGACAGACAAAACCAATACTGCCTCTTTCAAAGTTCTAGAAAAAAATAATTTTATTAAAATTGGAGAGGAAGAAAAATTATTTAATTGGAAACTATTTATTAAAAATAAGAGTGATATTACTGATAGGTAAAAAAAAAGAACCGCTAACAAAACCTATAAAATAATACGGGTTTTGGTGTGTAATTCCAGAGCTTGTGTATATTTACAGTATCGCCAAATCTATTAATTTACTCCCCTCAATTTTATTTAATTCAGAGGTATTCGTGATTTGAAAATTTGCTTTTATAAAAAAACTCTTGGCTACATGCATATTTGAAACTTACAGCTTTCAAATACTGAGCTACACATAGCTGGGTCGTTGTACATAAGTGAAAAATAAATAGTCTATTCAATAACTTCTCATACACTCTCCGCAAAAAAACAATCATGATTAAACCTTAAAAGTTGTTACTTTTAGTTTATTATAGTTACTCTTTTAAAGAGAGTTCCTACATCTACCAATTTGCCATATCAGTACACCAACAAACTGAATCAGCACATCTTAATCATGTGCTTTTCCTATTGTTACGAAAGCGTAATAAAAAATTTGGTTATTCAAATATCACCCTAAACTTAAAGCCTCAAACCATGATTAAGCTCTTAAAAGTTTCTGCTTTTAGTTTATCATAGTTGCTCTTTTGAAGAGAGTTTCTACATGTGCCAATTCGCCACATCAGTACACCAATAGACTGAATCAGTACATATATGCACTGATTCAGGACATCTTAATCATGCGTCTTGCTTATTATTGTGCACGCATAATAAGATTCTGAATATCCCAATTATTACCCACTTACTTAAAACCCCAAACTATGA
>JABSPO010000355.1 GCA_013214625.1 Flavobacteriaceae bacterium | reverse complement strand
ACCGCTTTGGGTATGCAAAATAAATTTAAAGAAACCTCAGAAGGGGGTTTAGCCGTAAATGTACCGGTAAATATACCCAACTGTTGAAACCTAAATGATTCCTTGTTGGCAGATTAAATTGGCATACTTTGCTTCTATTGGTCGCGATTGCCTGTACTTTGACTGCAATTCAAAAATACATGAGCCTAAATATTACTTAATATTTCACGAGTTTAACCATATTTAGCGGGTGATCCCTCCCTAATCCTTATATTTCTCGCTTTTGATGAGATTCCTTGGTGGAAATGTATATTTAAATAAAATGAAGATTTGGTGGATTTTAGGACTTGATATAGAGAATTCCGAATTTTATAATACTTTATCACAAACACCATAAAAGGAATTCTCTATGCAACATTATAGCAAACAATTTGGAATTATAAAACAACACCTGCTCACTTATTTTAATCAAAAAACTCCTGGACTTTCTCCTCATATCAGGAGAACTATTAATGAAATATCATATGGAGTATTAGATAGTGGTGACGTTGTCTTCTCAAATATTGCGCGTAGCTTAAACGAAAAGAATACTCTTCAAAAAACTATTTTTAGGCTATCACAAAATATTTCGAAAAAAGATTTAACCAAAACATTAAATGACAAACACTTGAAAGATTTAAAGCCCTTTGTTGAAAAAAAATCAATCATTGTTATCGATGACTCTGATATTAATAAGCCTAGATCAAAAAAGCAAGAAGGCTTATGCTTAATCCGAGATGCCTCTACTGGTGAATTTGGTAAGGGGTATAATATTATTTACTCCACGTTGGTCTCTGCAGATAGAAAACAAGTAAAGTCTTTAACTACAAGTCTATATTCATCCTCAGAGAAAGGGTTCAAAAGCAGAAATGATGAAAGAGATAAAACATTAAGAAGATTGAAGGCAGAATTTGGAGACAATGGAGTCTATGTAATGGATAGAGGCTTCTCAAACATAGGCGTTTTCCGGTCTTTCAAGAAGAATCACAAATATGTGGTTAGACTTAAATCAAGAAATATTATTTATAAAAATAAAGTTTTCGATATGAATGAATGGGCGAACAGACTTTCTTTAGAAAGCTACATGCAAATATCTAGTATTAAAAAAAGTGGCAAACAAATTAATAAAAATGTAGCTTTTACCACAAGAGAAATAGCGTTTGGAGGTGAGGTTTTTAATGCTACAGTTTTGAAACTGGAAGATCACAAAGCATGTGTATTAATAAGCAACCAAGACAAAAATGGAATGAATGATTATGAATATGGAAAAATGCTAATAGAGCAATATGGTTGTAGATGGAGTGTGGAAGAAAAAATCCGGTTTGAAAAAACTCAGTTTAATTATGAAAACATAAGGTTACAAAAATTAACTGGGCTTAAAAATATGATGGCAATAATAAATTTACTGTCTTCATTTATTTCAGACATATACTGGAAGGATATATCATCAAAGATAGTAGAAGTAGCAAGGGTATTAAAAAAAGAAGTTCGCTTTGAATATTATAGACTTGCAGAAGGAATAAAACGGATATTTAACAAAAGAATCCGTCCTCCATTTAAATATAAAACCACAAATTCTTTAGGGTATTTCCCAAGATCTTACCAATTGGCATTTTTCGAGGTTTTCTGATGGTTAAACTCGTGAAGATATAT
>JABSPO010000354.1 GCA_013214625.1 Flavobacteriaceae bacterium | reverse complement strand
TTTTACAACTCCAAATACAGAGCGGTTTTTAAAAGATGAAGTAGCAAGTTTTGCTATACAAAATACACGTGTGTTGAGAAACATAAACTACAATACCTTTGATGCCGTATTTTTTCCAGGTGGTTATGGTTTACTTTGGGATCTCGCAAGTGATTCATTTGTAATTAAAATGATTGAAGACTTTGCAAAAACAGGAAGACCAATTGCTATGGTATGTCATGCTCCCGGAATTTTAAGGGATGTTAAGAAACCAAACGGAGAACCATTTGTGAAAGGTGTTAAATTAACAGGATTTAAAAATTCTGAAGATGTAGAAATTGAATTATTACACCATTTGTTATTTTCTTTAGAAGACGAATTAAAATTAAGAGGTGCTAATTATATCAGTAAAGGAAACTGGAAACCAAATGTAATTGTAGATGGTGTATTGATGACAGGTCAAAGCCCAGCCTCTGCTCCACCTTTAGCAGAGGCTTTAGCTAAAAGGTTGAATGATTCTAAACTAAAAGGAAATAATAAAAGATTAAGTAAATAATTATTAAATAAAAGAAACGGAGATTATAATTTAATCTCCGTTTCTTTTATTTAATATATACCATATGAAACACGAAATAATTATAATAGGAGCAGGACTCACGGGTTTGACCATAGCATATTTGCTTCATAAAAAAGGAGTCAAAGCAACTATTATAGAATCTAGAGATAGAGTAGGTGGGCGCATATACACCTTAAAAACAGAAACACATTCTAATCTAGAATTGGGAGCCACTTGGTTCGGAAATAAACATACCAATTTAAAACATTTACTTGACGAGCTAAACATTGGCTATTTTCAACAATATCAAGAAGGTGAAAGTGCATTGGTTTTTAATACTATGGTTCCACCACACCTTTTTGTGACCAATCCAAATAACGAAAAATCGTATAGAATAAAGAATGGATCAAAAGCTATTGTAGATTCTCTTTCAAAAGCTATTTTAGGTTCAATTATATTAAATCAAAAGATAAAACAAATAAGTGATAAAGGAAGTTATTTAGAATTAACATCTACTAATGGTTATGTATATAGAGCAAATAATGTTATCATTACAATGCCCCAAAAACTTTTACTTTCCCAAATACTATTTAAACCTGAATTACCATTAGAACTTGTCAAAACCATGAAGTCAACGCACACATGGATGGGCGATTCAATAAAATTCGTCCTATCCTATAAAACTCCTTTTTGGAGAGAAGCAGGGAAATCAGGAATGGTAATTAGTCAAATAGGAGCAGTTACAGAGGTTTACGATCATTCCAATTACCAAAAAAATGAATTTGCATTGATGGGATTTGTAAATCAAAATTTAAGAAGTTATTCAAAAGAAGATCGTAAGTCTAAAATCATAGAGTATTTGAGTAAATATATTTCTTTAGAAGTCCAAAATTATATGGATTATAAAGAAAAAGATTGGTCTTTAGATAATAGTACTTTAACAAAAGAAGAGTCAGATAGAGTTAGTATTCACCCAGAATATGGGAATCCTGTTTTTAATAAAAAATTTATGAATGACAAACTATATATTGCAGGAACAGAAACATCTAAATTATTTGGTGGCTATATGGAAGGAGCCGTATCATCAGCTATTTATACTTTAAGTGATTTGTGAAATTTAACCTCGATGCAAATCTT
>JABSPO010000353.1 GCA_013214625.1 Flavobacteriaceae bacterium | reverse complement strand
GTTCCGTTTCTATATCGTTATTGTAATAATATCTCCAAGCGTGGTCAATATGAGCGTTTACGGAACTTTCAATAGAGCCATACTTATTCATACATTCCTGAATAAAGTCTTTGTCTATTTTTTTGTGCTCTTCGCTTTTTTCAACTCCACCAAACATTGGTTGAGTATTATCAACTTTATTGCCTTGAGATTGACAAGAGCTAAAAACGATTAAAATAAGGAATGATGTATAAAGTAATCTCATCTTTTTTGATTGTGCATAACGTTTAACTATGAATAGTACGGGGCAGAAAATCCGCGGATTTTCGTATCGGCACAAGCCAAAGCTTTTTAATTTTGTTTTTAATTTTGTCGTTTTATAAAAGCCAAATTAAAAGAGTTGGCGATTATGTAAATATAAAAATGCCACTCGAATTAAAGACCGAAATCCGTATTGTTTATAGGTGTTGTTAGCGCCAGTTTTTTAATCACATTTAGTTTCAATATAGTCTTCTTTTTCCTCATCATATTTGAGACACGTCTGCTTAATCAAAACCATTTTGTTATTCACTACTTTATATGTTGCATTCATATGACCTCTACCTGCACAACATTGATTATGTTCATATATCAATTTTGAATCTTTATCAAAATCTAAAGAAGTTCCGTTAAAGTCACTTACAAAATATTTTTCTGAATTTGAATCTTTAAGTATGTAAACTCTAGAAGTATTTGGGCCCGCGTAACTAGCTTCAAAAACAGAAAAGTCTTGAATATCATCAAAATTATAATCATTAACATTTACATTATCAATTCCGAATAATTGACAATCTAATTTAATTGTTTGGATTAATCTGTCTGTCCTCTTTTCAAAAATTTTCACACCCGAGACTCTTCCGTAAAATCGTCCTTTAACTTTTGTTATTATAGTTTTAAAATAATGATTTTTAGTCGAATTAGATTGTAGTAGTTCTTTAGGTTGCCATTCAACATTATCACCATAGTTTATATCAAAGTCTTTTTTTAGTGATATTTCATAAGATTTTGTTGAATCAGTATTAATCCATTTCCCTGTTATTGATTTATCTTCTTTTTTAAAATTTAAAAAATTTAATGAAGCTAAAATCTCTCCCTTTGGATTCCGTTCAAAAAGTTGTAATTCTTGTTCATTAAGATTACCGTTAATTATTATTGGTGTATCGTATTTGTCATAAACATAGAATGCTCTAGAAACACCATCACTATAATGGTAAGTAACTAAAGTTATTGGGGATTTTCCCAAAAAACCTGAATAGGAAGATTGCCCCATCCCATTTAATGAACTCATTACTAAAAATAGAAAAAGAATCGTTTTCATTTTGTCTTAATTGGCGCTAACGTTTAACTATGAATAGTACGGGGCAGAAAATCCGCGGATTTTTGTGTCGACACAAGCCATAAACTTTTTATTTTGTTTTTTATTTTGTCGTTTTATAAAAGCCAATTTTCAAATCATGAACACCTTTAAATTAAATAAGAAAGGAGGTGAGTAAATTAAAAGATTTGGCGACTATGTAAATATACACAAGCCTTGGGTTTAAACACCAAACCCGTATTATTTTATAGGTGTTGTTGTGAAACGTTTTTTTTTTAGTCATCTAATATTTCTAACTCAGATAATTTAAATGATAAACCATTTGATAATCTTGTGTCAATTTTTTTTGTAGTAATAC
>JABSPO010000352.1 GCA_013214625.1 Flavobacteriaceae bacterium | reverse complement strand
AAATGGAATTTATATGACTAATTCTTAAATGTCATTACGAGTAGCTTGATAAAACTGTGAAATAATCTGTTAATTGTTTAGTACTACATTACAAACAAATTACTTCATTTCATTCGTAATAACGTGTGTTATTATGTTAACTGATTACATTACTTTATTGCATCCAAATTGTAATGACGTGTACTATAGAATATTTGTCGTAAATTTATTCCCACTAATGGTATTTTATTTCCACAAGTGGGTTTAATACCTTGTCCCGATAGCTATCGGGATACCTCGTTCGAAAAACCATAGTGTTAATTCTTATTCTTATGGGGTTACTTCGAGGAAATTTATTTAAAAAAATAGAAAGCAATTTGAAAGCATTTGATAACATAACAAATAAACTAAATGAGTTTATTAAAAAGTTCTATATCAATGAATTACTAAAGGGTAGTTTATTATTTATAACTATTGGTTTACTTTATTTTTTAATCACCCTTTGTATTGAGTATTTTTTATGGCTTTCAACTACATATAGAACAGCCTTGTTTTGGATTTTTATAGGGGTAGAGTTAAGTTTACTTTATAAATTTATAGGAATACCGTTATTTCAATTATTAGGTCTTAAAAAGCAAATTTCAAAGGAAGAAGCTTCTGAATTAATTGGAAATCATTTTCCGGAAGTAAATGATAAGCTTACTAATTTATTACAATTACAAAAAGATAGTGAACAGTCTGAGTTATTATTAGCAAGTATCAATCAAAAAGCAGCTGATTTATCTCCTATACCTTTTAAAATAGCAATTAATTTTAAGAAAAATAGCAAATATTTAAAGTATGTAGCTATCCCGTTTTTAGTCTTTTTATTATTTCAAATAACTGGTAATCAATCTATTATAAGTAGTAGTTACCAACGTGTTGTAAATCATGATATTGCATATACGCCTCCAGCTCCTTTTTACTTTATTATAAAAAATAAGGAACTGGAAGCGATTGAAAATAAATCGTTTGTTTTAGAAGTTACTACAAAAGGAAAAGTACTTCCTGAAAATTTAAAAATTAATTTTAATAGCGAAAGTTATTATTTAACAAAAACAGGCTTTAATGCATTTAGTTATGAGTTTAAACAAATAACCGAACCTATTGAATTTTCTTTAGAAGCGAATGATGTTAATTCTGAGTTGCACAAAATTTCAGTGATAAAAGTACCTACTATTTTAAATTTTGAAATGCAGTTACATTATCCAAGGCATACTGCTAAAAAAAATGAAGTTGTTCATAATACAGGTAATATTACAGTACCCGAAGGAACTTCTATAATTTGGAATTTACATACAAAAACCACTGATAAAGTTTTATTTTCTGTAAAAGATACTTCTTACTATTTTAAAAAAGTAGCGGCTAATTTTAAATACAAACAGCAAATTTTCGCTAATACTAATTATGAAATTTCTACTAGTAATGCAGTCATTTCTAATTATGAAAAATTAGGATATAAAATTGATGTTGTAAAGGATGGATTTCCTGAAATTAATTTACAATCTAAAATTGATAGTACTAATACTCAAGTCATTTATTTTTTAGGAAAAGTATCTGACGATTATGGATTATCAAAATTACAGTTGGTATATAAAGAAATTGCTACTGATAAATTATTAAAAGAAAATATTTCAATTTCAAAATCAAATTTTGATCAATTTACTTATGTGTTCCCTGGTAACTTAA
>JABSPO010000351.1 GCA_013214625.1 Flavobacteriaceae bacterium | reverse complement strand
ACGGGTTTTGGCGCTTAACCCGAGGTGTAAGTGTATATTTACATTTATCGCCAAATCTTTTAATTTACTCACCTCCTTTCTTATTTAATTTAAAGGTGTTCATGATTTAAAAATTGGCTTTTATAAAACGACAAAATTAAAATCAAAACTTAAAAGCTCATGGCTTGTGCCGACACGAAAATCTGCGGATTTTCTGCCCCGTACTATTCATAGCTAAACGTTGTACACCATAAAACAAAAACTCTTTAAAAATGAATGCGCAATACTCAATATTTAAAAAATTTCCAACCTTAGAGCAAGCCCAAGAAATTGAAAAATTACTAAATGATAACAATATTGAGACAATTATTGCTGATAATGTACCTCCTGTAGACGTAACTTTTGCTGGAAACACGATAGGGAATGAAATTGAAATAAGAATTAAACAACTAGATTTTAAAAATGCAAGTTCAATAATTGAGAAAGAAAATGAAACCTTAATCGAAAATGTTGACCCTAATTATTATTTACTGAAATTTACTAATGAAGAGCTCTATGATATTCTATTAAAATCAGACGAATGGGGAGATTATGACTATTCATTAGCTCAACAATTGCTAACTGAAAGAGGAAAACCAGTTGATAAAGACTTATTATCTTCATTAAAAAAAGAAAGAATAAAAGATTTAGCAAAACCTGAAAAAAATCAAAAACCTTGGATTCTTGCAGGATATTTATTCTCAATACTTGGTGGTTTTCTTGGTCTTATTATCGGCTATTTTCTTTGGACTTCTAAAAAGACACTCCCTAATGGACAAAAAGTATATTCTTATTTACCAAATGATAGAAAGCATGGAAAATATATTTTTTTCATCGGACTTATAGTATTACCAATTGGACTCATATTAAAAGTTGCTAATTCATAGTTAAAACGTTGTACAATATTCAAATTAACATGGGGAAAACGAAATTAATCTTATCAATTCTCATTCTAATATTTACTTTTTCATGTAGTCTAAAAAAGCAGAAATGTGAGTTTAGTTTATTTGAAGAACTTAACGAAGTACCATTTCCAAAAAATGTTAACATAATTGAATGCTCAAAATCAAGGCAAAACATAACTTGGATTTACTTGAAATTTGACAAATCTGACATTAACTCGTTTATATCACAATCAAATATGCATAAATATTCAGACGAAATAAACGACTCTGTAAACGAAGCGGATAAACTATTAGGTTCCGATGACTATAGAACAATTAAAAATGCAGATTTAATCACCAATGATAAATACAAACTATCAGAGAAAACGGAAAGTATTTATATAGTAGAAAAAATGAGACAAAAACTTTATTTGACGTATATAATTGATACCAATACTGGTGAACTGTATGGAGAGATAGAATATCCTGAATTAAATATTCACTTATAAAAAACGTTGCACAACAACACCTATAAAACAATACGGGTTTTGGTATTTAATCCCAGAGCTTGTGTATATTTACAAGGTCGCCAAACCTTTTAATTTGGCTTTTATAAAACGACAAACTAAAAACAAAATCTAAAAGCTAATGGTTTGTGGCGACACGAAAATCCGTGGATTTTCTGCCCCGCACTATTCATAGGTACTGTGTCAAAAAACAAGCTTTTTATATAAAAATTTTAGGAAGTCACTAATTCATTTTTAGGACTATCCTGTGCGGTAAGAACTTGTTTTCTTGCCGCTTTTTTTATTTCAAA
>JABSPO010000350.1 GCA_013214625.1 Flavobacteriaceae bacterium | reverse complement strand
CTCATGTAGAAGAGTATTATTTAGATGTTCATAATGGACGTTTTGCTATAACACCAGAATATCCAGCTGGAACATACGCATATTATGCTACTGTAGATGTAAATCATAACTCGACTTATCCATATGTTGTTGGTCCTGCTTTTTACGGAAATGTAACTACAACGACAGTTAGTTCAATACCTGGAGGAGCAACAAATTATGTTTTAGCAACTTCAGACTATTTTATAAATGATGGAATAATTAAAATGTATCCAAATCCAACGGCAGAAATAATTACACTTCAAATTAGTGATGTGTCTCACCCTGATTTAAAAGTGCAGTTAGTAAATGTAGTGGGACAATTAATGTCAGAACAAATACTTAAAATGGGAAGTACCATTTGTAATTTTGAAACAGCGTCTTTATATAATGGGACCTATTTTGTAATTGTATCTAATGGTTCAAATAAAAAAACATACAAAGTACTTGTGAATAAAGGATTTTAATCCTGTCAGTGGGTTTGTTCTATCTCTTGTATTGACTCCGAAAAGTTGACTTAGAGTCAAAATTACACACGTATTTATAAAACAGTTTGATTTAGTTCAAGCTGTTTTTTCTTTTTAAAGTATATCACTTCCCAAATCATAAATCCAAATACGAATATATACTCAATAAAAATCAGCCAATAGTTGTTTATAAATGCATCATTTTTATAGAAGGAGTAACTCAGTACAATAGTAAAACTCCAAACTAGCGGAAAACGATATTTAGTGAATATTGACAACGCTAATAACATTGCTACATACCAAGGATGTATGGTACTAGAAGTAAATAAGTAGAAACTTAATGCAAATAGTAAAGCAATAATCAGTTGTTGAGTAGATTTGTTTTTTCTGAAAAATGAAATAAATAGGACAAATAAAACAACTATTAAAGGAGTTACTTTACCAATAATTCCGATAATGTTGTATCCTTTAACTTGGTATCCAATTTCCCGAATTAGTAAATAGAAACTGCCATTAAACTCAAAAGTTCCAAACCACAAACCAATGGTTTTCGAATAATTAGAAATTAAGTTTTCTGAAATAAAAGGAGCAAATAATAGTACGCATGTGATACCAACTATAGCGTAAAAAGGGGTAAGCTTTTTTAGCTTGAACTGTTGAAAAAACAAGGGTAAAAAAAGTAATGGTAATAACTTCAAGCTAATGGAACAGGCTAATACAATAGCTGCTATTCTCCATTTGTTTTGTTGTAATAAATACAAACTCCATATCAAGAAGAATATCATGATTCCTTCAAAATGTAAGTTCCCTGTAAGTTCAATAATGATAAGCGGGTTCAATAGATAAAGAAATATCGCTTTTGGGTTTAAATGAAGTGCTTTTAAGAGCTTCGTTCCAAAATACAACACGCCAATGTCAGCAAGTATAATTAACACCCTCATAGCTACAATACTTCCTAGGATACTTTTATGGGCAAATAATGCTGCAATAGCAAAACAAAATTGATTTAAAGGGGGGTAATTACTGTAATGACTTGCGTTGAGATCTCCCATTCCAGCAACTAATTCGGCTGCTTGGTTAGGGGTAATGTAGTTAGGAGCTTGATATATTTCAGGTAAATACAAATACGGATTAAAACCATTTAATAGCATCCGTCCATCCCAAATAAAACGATAAAAATCCTGTGATAGATTAGGTGTAGCAATTAAAAAAACAACTCTAAATAATATAGTTATAGTAATGAGTGATTTCCAGTTTA
>JABSPO010000035.1 GCA_013214625.1 Flavobacteriaceae bacterium | reverse complement strand
CCACCTCGTTAAAGGTTGCTTTCCAATTTTATATTACTTTTTTAGAGCATTTTTATTTTACAATTACCTGAAATAAAAGCTACACCCCCTACTCAACTAAAGTGTTTTCATATACTCCACTAAATCCCATTTTTCTTTCTCGGTTAATGTAGTCCCATATAAATGCCCCATATTATAATTTCCAGCGATAGAAGTGTCATATTTAAAACTATCCTTGCTTTCGGTTGTTTCAAACCCAATGTTTTTTGGGTCTAACTCTCGGCTTCCCACATAAAAAACCTTAACTCTTTCAGCTTCTGGTTTTAATAGCTCCCATATATTAGGGACAGATCCATTATGTAAAAACGGAGCTGTAGCCCAAATACCATTTAATGGTCGTGCCTTATAGGATGGAGTAGCTATCGCATTAAAATCCGAAGTAGCAATATCCAAGTGAGATATTACTAGCCCCTCTACAGTACCCAATAAATGATCAAACAAAGCTCCTTCAACTGCATTGGTTAAAATTTGTGCTTTATAGGCAGTTTTACCAAAAACTGCATCATCAACTAATGTTATTTTTTCCCCTTCCAATATTCCTGTGGAAGCCTTATGAGTAGCATTTATAGCCATCAAAGGATCCGTTCCAATAGATTTTAAAGCAATCATGTTTGCGAAAACTCTTCTATCTGGGTTAGTACGTTCAATAGTAGCGTGGCAACTCACACAGTTATTAGCATATACTATTTTACCTGCATTCGCTTTTTCTGTATCAATAGCTCCTATGTATTTTTCAGGCCATTTTGGCGACCATAAACTTTCCATCCACTTTTCAAGTCTTCCTAAATTCGCAACTTTTGCTGAAGTCGGATAAAGCACGCCAGGTTTAATATCTAAAGTTCCAAATACCCCTAAAACTTCTCCTACATTTCTACCAATTGGACCAAGACCATGATTTGAAAGCAAACCGTTCCATTGTACTAAATTTGATTGCGGAGTATCCCATAAAAATGGATAAGATACTGGTGCATTAGGCTCTTCTTTATTTTCAGGAATATTTAAATCGTGAGCTGTTACCATATTAAAAATTTGTCCAA
This sequence comes from Flavobacteriaceae bacterium, assembly GCA_013214625.1. Classification (GTDB taxonomy): domain Bacteria; phylum Bacteroidota; class Bacteroidia; order Flavobacteriales; family Flavobacteriaceae. The sequence goes on along the minus strand of JABSPO010000035.1, from coordinate 31,817 downwards.
AGGCATCAACTCTTGAAAACCCGTATGGATTGGTAGTTTCATTTAAAATATTTCTGGCTTTCAAGTCTTCAGTAGCTTTTAAAAACAGCTCCCTAAGCTCCATTTCATCATCATTATTATAGTCGTCCCCTAGTACATTAACAGCAAACCTTTCAAACTTACTTTTATCTGTAACAGTTTTCTCCATTGCCTTTTCTAAATCTTGAAAAAAGGACTGATAATCTGCCATTGCAGGGGCTCCATCAATAATCATGGTAGTTTCTCCATATTTTACTTGTCCGGTATGACAAGCAGCACAATTTATCCCTACATAATTAACACCCTTTTCTTTATTTTTCATAAAACCAATAGGTAATCCATCAGGGTTTAATTTAGATGAACTTTGTGGAATATACTTATACTTATTTATGTTTTTAGTGCTTCTAAAAAGTTCAGTAGAGTTCTCTTTTTCCAACCATAAAAACCAGTCATAACGCATTATTAACGAACCTTGAGTTGTAAACCAGAACTTTTGTTGTATTCCGTCATTCCAACCTTGTTCAAGTTGAACAGTATTAGAGGTAGTTGTTGATGAAATATCTTGCGAATCACTTTTTTTTATTTCAGTATACTGATTCATTTCACCTTTACAATTTATAAGTAATAGAATGAGTAACATGCATAAAGCAACTAATGAAGTATTGTTTTTTAAAAACATAAAACGGTTTTTGTGAATGATTTTTAATTACGAATATGTAATGATATAGTATATATAATCAAATATACTAGGTTTTTTATCCCTTCAACAAAACTTGCAAAATAATGACCGTTAATTACAGTAAAGAATACTTGGTTTTAAATACAGGTATTTATACGGGGTATGTATAATCCTAATTGACCGTAGATATTTTGCTAAAGAAAACTTAAAAGAAGGATAATTATGAAACAAAAAGTGTCCTAATCACAAATTAACTTATAACCAAAACCACGAACGTTTACAATTTGTATCGCATCGTCTTGTTTTAATTTTTTGCGTAACTTGGTAATAAACACATCCATGCTACGGGCATTAAAAAAATCGTCATCGCCCCAAAGTTCTATCAATACTTTTGAACGATCAAGCACTTGATTTTTATTTTGTAATAAATGATGTAATAAATGTGCTTCACGATGGGTTAGTTTAACCTTTTCTTCGGTTAAATATTGTAAGGTCTGTTTTGGGAAATCAAAATTATAATTCCCTATACCTGATAAGGGAATGGCTTTTTGAACTTTTGACCGGTTTAACAAATTATTTATTCTCACAATTAGCTCTTCCATGCTAAATGGTTTTTTTAAATAGTCGTTTCCCCCTATACTAAATCCCTCAACCACATCTTTAGTTTGGGATTTTGCTGTTAAAAATATAATTGGAATAATATTATTCTCTAAACGAATTTCCTTAGCCAAGGTAAACCCATCTTTTTTAGGCATCATGACATCCAGCACCAATATATCAATCGTTTCGTTTTGATATATATTAAATGCTTCTTCTCCATTTTCAGCTAAAAACACTTTAAAGCTCCTTGTCTCTAAACTTTCTTTTATAATTTGCCCTAAAGAAGGCTCATCTTCCGCTAACAATATATTTACTGACTTATTCATATGGGAGCGCTATTTTAAAAATAGTATTATTCCTGTTCAGTTGTAATTGAATACTACCATTGTGCTTCTCTATAATTTTTTTTGTGTAATACAAACCAATCCCAAATCCTTTTACATCATGCCTATTCCCTTTTGGCACTCTATAAAATTTCTCAAACAGTTTTTCTTTATGCGTTTTTTCTAAAGAAGTCCCATTATCAAGAACTAAAACTTCAAAGGTATTCTCTGAAATTTTTAAGGTCACTGTAATAACATTACCTCCATACTTAATGGCATTATCAATTATATTATTAATTGCATTTTCAAAATGAAATCCATCAATATTAGCATAGATCAAATCAGGAGCGTCTATAAATTTCAATACTTTTTCTTGTATTGAAATTTGATATTTAGCCACTATCCCCTCTACCAACTCCGTGACATTAATTTTCTCCTTATTCAAACCTAAATTGTCGCTATCCAAAGTTGCCGTTTCTAACAACTTCTCCACCATAATATTTAATTTTGATAATTGATTGATTGATATATTTACATACCGGTTTGTTTTATCCTTATCCTCTATTACATTAAAGTCCTTTATACTTTCCAAAGCTACACCAATAGTAGCTATTGGTGTTTTAAATTCATGTGTGATATTACTAATCAATCATTTTTCACTTCTGATAATTGCTTTTGATGACTTATAATTTTAAGTAAATAAAACAGGCATGCAATCACTCCAAATACCAAAAGAGTCGATATCAGAATCCCCATCAAAATACGTTTTAAAATTGTACTTGCAACATTAGTAAAATACATTTTTAATTTACTTCCATGTGGTAAAAACGACGATTTAGACTCTACCATTAACTCAGTAGAATTATTATCAACAAGTGACTCATATTTAGCATCATAGCACTTGTTTAATATAGACAGGTTATAATCAACCACTATATTTTTTCGTTTTAATTCCTCTTCTAATAACTCTTTAATACGTTTAATATTAATTGTATCATTTGATATACGAAAGATTATTTTGGCTGTCAACATTTCAAAATCTTTCTTCCCTAAAGAATCTACCCCAAAGCTCTTTATTGTTTTCAGAAAATTCGCATCACCTATCCATTCTTCATTGGTAACAAACCCATTTTCAGAAGTCAATACGGTATCTTGTCCTTCTGCTTGAAATATTGCTAGATGCTTAATTTCACCCATCTTTAACGTCTCCGGAATGGATTTATGTTCAATTACATTAAAATCTTGAAAAAGGTGATCATAAATTGTATCGCCATTAACAATCATATTCTCACTAATCTCACCTTCTTTAAAACTGTATTGATAAGTACTTCTTTCAGCTAAACTAGTATAATAAACATCTACTGCATTGTCCAAACTTACTTGAACATCATTAATTAACTGCTGTTTATTTGTAAGGTAATTTTTATAATTCCAATAGGATTGAATTCCTATAGTAGCTAGTATCACCAGAACTATAACATATAATATTCTTCTGTATTTCACATCATTCATACTTCAAAAGTAACAGATAAATATCAAAAAAGATGTTGCTTAACAGTAGTTAACACTCGTTAACTATAAAAACATGTTTTACTTCACACCTTTGTATGACAATAATCAAAAAACGAACAAATGAAAAACACACTTACATTAGTAGCAACAATTTTATTTACTTGCACTTTATTTTCACAAAACTTTCAAGGAAAAGCTACATATAAATCAAAACGAAAACTAGACATAAAGGTAGACAGTACACAAGTGAATTCAGAAATGCATTCTCAGATGATGGAAATGCTTAAAAAACAATTTGAAAAAACATATGTTTTAGCTTTTAGTAAAGAAGAGTCTATTTACAAAGAAGAAGAAAAACTAGGAGCTCCGCAGCGACCTTCAGGAATGGAAATGGTAATGATTAATACTGGAGGTTCGGATATTCTATACAAAAACACAAAAGAAAACAGATACACCAATAAGAATGATGTTTTTGGAAAAGTATTTTTAATTAAAGATAATCTTGAAAAACTAGATTGGAAATTAGGTAGCAAAACAAAAAATATTGGTGAGTACACCTGTTATCAGGCAACTTTAAAAAGGGAGGTAGAGGATATAGAAAGTCGTATCAGTTTTAACACTAATCATGAACAAGATGAAAACACAACTCCGAAAATGAAAGAAATTACTATTACTGCATGGTACACTCCTGAAATACCTGTTAGCAATGGGCCGGGAAATTATCATGGCTTACCTGGACTAATCTTAGAAGTTAATGATGGAACTGAAACTGTTATTTGCAGTAAAATTGTAATAAACTCAAAAGATAAAAGCATTTTAAAGGAGCCTTTAAAAGGTAAAATTGTCACTCAAGAAAAATTTGAAACTATTATGGAAAAGAAAATGAGAGAAATGCAAGATCGTTATAGGGGTAATTCTAGAGATGGAGGAAACATTGAAATGATAATTGGCGGTTAATTTTTTTTAACAAATATTTAACAATACCCGATTAAACCTTTGATCAAAAAGATGTTCTAATACCGTAACATAAAACGAAATGAATCGTCTTACTGTAGTACATCAAAACTAAACCCACTTGTGGGATTAAAAACAGATCAAAAATGAAACTTATTGTAACTACTTTTTTAGCTTTATTTTCAGCAACATTGTTTGCTCAAGATTTTCAAGGACAAGCAACTTATCAATCCAAAACATCTGTTAACATGGATCAATGGGGAGGCGGAAACATGTCGCCTGAAAGAAAGAAAATGATGGCTGAACGCATGAAAAGCATGTTTGAAAAAACATATGAACTAACATTCAATAAAACTGAGTCAATATACAAAGAAGAAGAAAAATTATCAGCACCTGGACAAGGTGGAGGAAGTAGATGGGGAGGAATGATGAGTAGTTTCACTCCTGGAAAGCAATATAAAAACATTAAAGATCAGTTAGTTTTACAAGATCAAGAATTTTTCGGAAAGCAATTTTTAATAAAAGATTCCTTACCAAAGTTAACCTGGAAAATGGAAAGTGAAACAAAGCAAATTGGTCAATATATGTGTTTCAAAGCTACTGCAGTAAAGAAAATTGATGAGATGGACTGGAGAAGCATGCGAAGAAGAGGTAGCGGAGATAATAAAGAAGAAAAAGCAAAAGATTCTACTGAAACAAGTAAAGATCCTATGGAGGAAATAGAAGTTCCTAAAGAAACTGTAGTTACTGCGTGGTATACGATGCAAATCCCAGTGAGTCAAGGACCAGGAGAATATACAGGATTACCAGGATTAATTTTAGAAGTAAATGCTGACAAAACAACCATTTTATGTACTAAAATAGTTTTAAATCCTAACGAGAGAAAAGAGATAAAAGCTCCTTCTAAAGGAAAAGTAGTTACCAGAAAAGAATACAACGACATTGTAAAAAAGAAAATGGAAGAAATGAGAGAAATGTACGGTGGTCGTAGAGGAAGAGGTCACGGTAGAGGACATTAACCTTCCAGTGGGTTTTAAGACTCAAATACTACATCAATCAAAAAATGATATTGGTTAATTCTCACATAGTTCACTTATTACCGTGGACATTGATTTTAATACAATAAAAACTAATTCAAACAACATTAATGAAACATTTATTAACAGCGCTACTACTAATAGTAGCTAGCTATTCTTTTGCTCAAATTAAAGTAGAAGGAATCGTAAAAGACAGTATTGGAAACCCATTAGACTTAGCCAATGTAATTGCTATAAATCAAGAAACAAAAGCACTGGACTCTTATGGAATAACCAATGACAAAGGACGTTACAAGCTTAATTTAAAGAAAAACACCGCCTATAAATTACAAGTGAGTTATATAGGAATGAAGAGTTTTGAAGAAATAATTACTACAAAAGAAAGTGACATTACTAAGAGTTTCAATCTTATTGAAGACAATACACTTGATACTGTTGAGCTTACTTATGAAATGCCGGTAACGATTAAAGGTGACACAATAATATATAACGCAGACTCTTTTAAAAACGGAACTGAACGTAAATTAGAAGATATTCTAAAAAAACTCCCTGGAGTAGAAATAAATGATGACGGACTAATAGAAGTTGAAGGGAAAGTTGTTAGCAAAGTAATGGTTGAAGGGAAAGATTTTTTTGACGGCGATTCAAAATTAGCAACTAAAAATATTCCTGCAAATGCGGTTGATAAAATTGAAGTATTAAAAAACCATGCTGAAATTGGACAATTAAGTGGTGTGCAAAACAATCAAGATAATATTGTCATAAACATTAAACTTAAAGAAGGGAAAAAGAACTTTTGGTTTGGTACGGTAACTGCTGGAGGAGGAATTTCTGACGATAATGAATTATATATTGCACAACCCAAACTATTCTATTACAGCCCGGAATACAGTGTCAATTTTATTGGTGATATAAACAATATTGGTGAAGTTGCTTTTACACGCCGTGATTATTTTAATTTTACAGGAGGTTTTAGAAGTCCAAGCAGACAAAGTGGAACAAACATAAGTTTAGGAAACAATGACCTTGGTTTTTTAACACTTCAAAATAACAAAGCAAAAGACATTAACACAAAGTTCGGTGCCGCAAACTTTAGTTTCTCGCCAAATAAGGCTTTGGATATAAGTGGTTTTGGAATTTTCTCAAGTAGCAGAAACGAATTACAAGAAAATAATACTATCCAATATACTGACGACAATAATCCAGCTACACCAGAAATCCCTAATGAAACTACTCAAAACAGTACTTCTCAAAAAAGTGATTTAGCGATGCTTAAACTAAGTGCAAAATACAAACCAAATACTAATAACCAATTGGATTATGATATTTTGGGTAGAACTTCTAAAGAAACGCAATATCAGAACACTTTATCTTCAATATTAGGAAGAATTAATCAAGCTGAAGAAACAAATCCATATAGCATTAATCAGAATCTAAATTACTACTATACCTTAAACGATAAGAATATATTTTCTCTGGAAGCACAACATTTATTACAAGATGAAGATCCTTTTTACAATGCAATTCTTGAGAACACATTAGAAACTACAGATCCTTATGATAATACAGCAACAAATTTAGGCTTAAATCAACTCTCAAACAACTATAATATAAACCAAGACAAACGAGTAAAATCAAATCAAGTTGATGCAAAATTAGATTACTGGAATATCATTAATGACAAGAGTAATATTAATATTACTGTAGGTAACTTATATAGCTCTCAAAAATTTGATACTAATCTTTTTCAGTTTCTAGATAACGGAAGTGCAGTTACCCCTACAACAGATGGAGGTTTAACCGATAATCAAACCAAATATACTTTTAACGATTCATATGTAGGCCTACATTATCGTTTTATAACAGGTAAATTCACTTTTACCCCAGGAGTTTCTGGACATGCCTATAGCGCTAAAAACACTCAGTTTGGATCAACATACACGGATAATTTCTTTAGAGTATTGCCCGATTTCAATACTAGAATACAGCTTAAAAAATCTGAGAACATCAATATTAATTACAGCATGAAAACTAATTTCACTGATGTATCACAGCTAGCAAGAGGAATAGTGATGAATAATTACAATTCATTTTTTTCAGGTTCCCCTACTTTAGAAAGTTCTTTATCACATAATGTAAACTTGAGTTATTTTAGTTTTAATATGTTTAATTATACCAACGTGTTTGCAAACATTAATTACAATAAAAACATAAACGGGATAAGAACTATATCAGACACGGAAAGTGTTATTAGAACTAGCACACCTTTTAATTCTAATTTCTCTGATGAAAGTGTTAGCGCAAGTGGTAGATTTCAAAGAACTTTCGGAAAACTACGAGCTACTGCAAGTGGTAATTTCAGTTACTCAAAAAACACGAATTTTATCGGATTAACTCCAACAGAATACGAAAGCTATACGCAAACATACAGAGCACAATTTCGTACTAATTTCAAAACCGCCCCTAATGTTGAAGTAAGTTACAGATATACTATACAGGACAATGATCAAGGAGCAACAAGATCAAAATTCTATACTAAAGCACCATCAATTAATTTTGACGCCTTAATATGGAAAGTGTTGACCTTTAAAACTGATTACACCTATAATAATTTCAGTGATGAATTTAGGACCCTTAATAGCTATCAATTTTGGGACGCCTCTTTAGCTTATAGAAAAGATGAAGACAGTAAATGGGAATTTGAATTAAAAGCTAGTAATCTATTAGATACTAGGTCACAAACAAACTCTAACACAAGTAGTATTTCTACTAGTGTTACGGACTATTATATTCAACCTCGCTTTTTAACTGCAAGGATAATTTATAGCCTGTAAAAGAATATTTGTCAAGTAATATAAAAGCCCTTTGAAATTAATTCAAAGGGCTTTTTTATCATGTTATTCTCTACCAATCAATAGGATGGTAATCTTTTAAGAATTTACCACACCAATGTTTTCCTGTATTGATTCCATCAATTAAAGGATCTAGCACTCTTGCTGCGCCATCAACAATATCTAACGGAGGCTGAAAATCATGTACATCAACTTTATGTTTCGATAACTCTGCTGGATCCTCATCAGTTACCCAACCAGTATCAACAGCATTCATAAACACACCGTCTTTAGCAAAATCTAGTGCTGAAGTATGTGTCATCATATTCAAGGCTGCTTTAGCCATATTAGTATGTGGATGACGATCTTCTTTATAAAACCTATGAAACTTCCCTTCCATAGCAGAAACATTTATAATATGTTTCTTTCCCGTGTTCTCACTACGCATTAAATTTGACAAGCGATTACATAATACAAATGGCGCTACTGCATTTACCAATTGTACTTCAATCATTTCAGTAGTTTCAATTTCTCCAAGTTTCAAACGCCAACTATTTGTTTTTCGTAAATCAACCTGCTGTAAATCAGCATCTAATTCTCCTTCTGGAAAAACCTCACTTGTTTGTAAGGAATTATCAAAACTGTATGGTATTTGTGATAATCTAGCTGATGATCGTATCCCTATTCCTGGTTCAGGCCCATGCCATGAAACTGGTAATGTATTATTTTTGTCAGCCGCTGCATTAGTTGTTAACTCCTCTAACTCCTGTAAACATGAATTATGATCCGCTAACAACTCTTGTACATATTGAGGTAATGATTCAATAGGCTTTTCTTCCTTGTTCATCAAGTGATGATAAAAACCTGCCGGTCTACGTACTGTTTGTGCTGCATTATTGATTAAAATATCTAACCTATCATATTGTTGTTCAATGAAATTACAGAAAATTTCAACACTTGGTATATGACGTAAATCCAACCCATGAATTTTAAGTCGATGTCCCCATTCCAAAAAATCTGGTTCTTTAGAATAACGCAATGCTGAATCTACAGGGAAACGTGTTGTAGCAACAACCGTTGCTCCTGAACGCAATAGTATCAATACAATATGATATCCTATTTTTAATCTAGAACCTGTTACAACTGCTACTTGCCCTGTTAAATCAGCTGTCTGAAAACGTTTGGCATAGTTGAAATCGGCACATTCAGGACACATGGTGTCATAAAAATGATGCATTTTAGTATATACTGTTTTACACAGATAACAGTTTCTTGGAGATTCTAATTCTCCTATTTCTTGGTCTTTTGGGATTTCTAAAAGCGTTGGTGCAATAAAAACTGTTGCTTCACGAGCACTACGTATACCTGTTTTCTTTCGCACATGCTTATCACGTTCAATCATTTTACGCTTAGCAGCCTTTTTCGCATCTTTTCGTCTTTGCTGAAACTTATCTCTATTTGGTCGAGAAAGCATTCCAGCAGCTTTCATTAAAGCGATACGTTTTTCTTCAGGAAGGTCAAATACTTGATTGGTATTTTCAGATAGTCTTTCTAAAATAGCAATGCATTTTTCAATATCTTCATTACTCACTTCGGCATTCACCTTTTCGTTAAATTGCGTCATATGTTATAGCATTTTATTCGCCAATTGCCCACAAGCTGCATCAATATCTTTTCCTCGTGAACGACGAACTGTTGCTGGGATTCCACTTTTTTCTAATTGATATAAATATTCATCAACCATACTTCTATCTGCTTGTTGAAAAATTCCATCATCAATAGGATTGTATTCTATAATATTAACTTTACAGGGGACATAACTACAAAATTTCAATAGCGCAGTAATCGCTTCTTGATTATCATTAATCCCTTTCCAAACAATGTATTCATAAGAAATCCTGCTCTTCGTTTTAGCATACCAATACACTAAAGCTTCTCGTAAATCTTCTAACGGAAAAGTTGCATTAAACGGCATTATCTTAGTACGCACCTCATCAATAGCTGAATGTAAAGAAACTGCTAACTTGAATTTCACCTCATCATCAGCCATTTTTTTAATCATTTTAGGAACGCCAGATGTAGAAACAATAATACGCTTTGGTGACATCCCTAAGCCATCTGTAGAGGTAATCATGTCAATTGCCTTAATGACATTGTTATAGTTCATTAAAGGCTCTCCCATTCCCATAAAAACGATATTGGATAATGGACGATTGAAATACAATCTACTTTCTTTATCAATAGCCAATACCTGATCGTAAATTTCATCAGGATTTAGGTTACGCATACGTTTTAAACGAGCAGTTGCACAAAACTGACAATCCAAACTACATCCTACCTGACTTGATACACAAGCAGTAGTTCTTGTTGCAGTAGGGATTAAAACCGATTCTACTATTAAACCATCATGTAATCTTACTGCATTCTTAATAGTACCGTCCGAGCTACGTTGCATTTGATCAACCGATATATGATTGATTACAAAATTAGCTTCTAACATTTCTCTAGTAACTAACGAAAGGTTTGTCATGTCTTCAAAAACATGCGCTCCCTTTCCCCACAACCATTCATATACTTGATTTCCTCTAAAAGCTTTATCGCCATTTTCAACAAAAAATGTGCGTAATTCTTCTTTAGATAATTTCCTGATGTCTTTTTTAGTAGTACTCATAATTAATGCAAAAGTAATAAGAATAAACAAAAGAGGATTCATTGTAGCAATGAATCCTCTTTTTATAGTATTAAATCAATGTTAAATTATATAATTAACATTGCGTCACCGTATGAGTAAAAGTTATATTTTTCTTTAATTGCCTCATCATATGCTTTCATTACAAAATCATAATCAGCAAATGCTGCAACCATCATCAATAGTGTCGATTTTGGCGTATGGAAATTTGTAATCATACAGTTTGCGATACTGAATTCATGTGGTGGGTGAATGTACTTGTTCGTCCAGCCATCAAAAGTATTTAATGTTCTGTTAGAAGAAACTGCACTTTCCAAAGCTCTCATTACCGTAGTTCCAACAGCGCAAACTCTTCTTTTTCTTGTTTTTGCTCCATTAATAATTTCAATAGTTTTTTCATCAATTAATAATTCTTCAGAATCCATTTTATGCTTTGATAAATCCTCTACTTCTACCGGGTTAAATGTCCCTAAACCAATATGTAAAGTAACCTCTGCAAAATTGATTCCTTTTATTTCTAAACGCTTTAACAAATGTCTAGAAAAATGTAATCCTGCTGTTGGCGCAGCTACCGCTCCTTCATGCTTTGCATAAATTGTTTGGTATCTCTCCTTATCTTCAGGTTCAACATCTCTTTTAATGTACTTAGGCAATGGTGTAACTCCTAAAGAGGTTAATTTCGCTCTAAATTCATCATACCCTCCGTCATATAAAAAACGTAATGTTCTTCCTCTTGAAGTTGTATTATCAATAACCTCAGCAACTAAACTTTCGTCGTCACCAAAATATAATTTATTTCCAATTCTTATTTTTCTTGCTGGATCTACCAACACATCCCATAAGCGTTGTTCTTTACTTAATTCTCTTAATAAAAACACTTCAATTCTTGCTCCTGTTTTTTCTTTGTTTCCGAATAAACGAGCAGGGAATACTTTAGTGTTATTCAACACCATTACATCATCTTCATCAAAATAATCGATCAAGTCCTTAAACTGCTTATGTTCTATCGTTTGTTCTTTTCTGTTTAAAACCATTAAACGAGACTCATCTCTGTGTTCTGCAGGATGTTCTGACAATAATCCTTCAGGAAGTTCAAACTCGAATTGTGATAATTTCATGTGTGTTTATTATTAGATTTAATCGGTCACATAGTACATTATAAAATAAGTTTCATTCATTAGAATTAGCTCATTTACTAATAATGTTTCATGTCCTTTCTTTAATTAGGGTGCTAATATACAATCTCAACATAGGGGTTGTCAAGTAAATGAGCAATTATATTTTTAAAATCTGAATCCCTAGCGTTTTTAAATCATCCCAAAAAGATGGAAAAGATTTAGAAACCACCTCAGCTTGTTTTATTTCTAAGCTTGTTTTTAATGCTAAAGGCGCAAAAGCCATTGCCATTCTATGATCTTGATAGGTGTCAATCGACACATTAATTTTAATTGAATTTGATTTTTTTAAATGTAGTGATTCATTAGTAATCGATACTGATGCTCCAAGCTTTTCTAATTCAATCTTTAACGCTTCTAGTCGATCAGTTTCTTTTATTTTTAGAGTGTGTAACCCGTACAAATCACATGATATTCCTAAGCCAAAAGAAGTGACTGCTATCGTTTGTGCAATATCAGGCGAATTATTCAACTCTAATTTAACTGATGATTGGCCATTGACGATTGATGACTTCCTAAGCACTATACTATGCTCTTCAAAAGCTGTCTCTACTCCAAACTCTTCATATATCTCTGCCAAAGCTGAATCTCCTTGTAATGAAGTTTCTTTATAAGAAGAAAGTGTTATTGAGGTTCCTATTTCTGACAATGCGATTAAACTGTAAAAATAAGAAGCTGAACTCCAATCGGACTCAACAATAACCGGATTCAGAATTCTGAATTCTGAATTCTGAATTTTAGGAAGCACTTTAATTACATTTCCTTCGAAGGATGTTTTTACCCCTATACCTTCCAATAAACTTAAGGTCATATTAATATATGGAACAGAAGTTATTTTTCCCTCTAGAGAAAGCGCCAATCCATTTTCTAACACAGTACCAATTAGTAATAATGCTGATATGAACTGACTAGAAACGTTTGCCTTTAGACTAACTTCTGATTTCAATAACTGTTTTCCTTTAATCCGTAAAGGAGGGAAACCTTCATTTTCTTCATAGCTAATATCCGCTCCTAACATTTTTAATCCATCAACCAAAACACCAATCGGGCGTTCTTTCATTCTTGAAGAACCTGTAAGTACAACTTCACGATTTTCTTGAATAGAATAATATGCTGTTAAAAATCGCATTGCAGTACCTGCATGATGAATATCTATAATATCCGAAGATGAATGCAATGCTTTTTGTAACACTTGAGTATCATCAGAATTTGAAAGGTTTTCAATTTCTAGCTCCTCGAATAACCCTTGAATAATTAATAACCTGTTCGACTCAGATTTAGAACCAGTAATTTGTATTGCTGATTGTTGACTTTTGATTTTTGATTTTTGAAGTTGTATATTCATTCCCTCACCCTAACCTTCTCACTAGGGAGAAGGAGCTTTTATTAGTTACTTTTTTTTATGTTTTTTCAATTGAAAACGAGCCATTAAAAAGCCATAAACCAAAGAAAATAGTGCTAAAACAATAATATAATTTCTGAATTCTGATGTTTTCACATACTCAGAAAAATCTTTACTAATAACACTTAAAAACACTTTTATAATCACTGCTACTATAAAAAAAACTACAGAAAACCGTATACCAAGTTTAAGGAGCGATGTATTTGCTAATTTATTATTCATTACTTTAATTTTTCATTATTATGATGCCTGTCATGATCACGCTTGGTTTTAATATCTAGTTTTTTATCAAACGCTTCTTGCAAATTAATTCCTGTTTGATTTGCTAAACACAATACTACAAACATTACATCGGCTAATTCCTCACCTAAATCTTTATCCTTGTCACTTTCTTTTTCGCTTTGTTCTCCATAACGACGTGCAATAATTCTAGCTACCTCTCCTACTTCTTCCGTAAGTTGCGCCATGTTAGTCAATTCATTAAAATAACGAACTCCATGATTCTTAATCCAATTATCAACCTCTAATTGTGCGTTTTTAATGTCCATAAAATTATATTTTTCAATTACACTTTAATTTACTCTGTTTCTTATTCTTTACTGCATTTACACTTAAAAGAACAAAACATGGAACCCCAATCCAAAGTAACTCGCTGAGTATAACTCGTACACCCCATTCAGAAAAGAATTTAGAAATCCCAATAGGAGACACCTGTATTGGCCTGCAACCAAAAAAGTAACGTGTGTTTTCAAAAGGAATAAAAAAACCAACTCCTAATCCTCCAGTAGTCATTGCATCCAATATTGCGTGTGATATAGTTGCTAAAAATAATACAATAAAAAATATCGTTTTTTCTGACTTTCCGAATATCAAACTCAATACTCCTGACCAAATTATCGCAAAAAATATAGAATGCGTAAACCCTCTATGTCCTAGCCAATGTTCATAAGCATAACCAAATTTAAACGCCAATACATCAATATCTGGTAATACTGCAGAAATCATTGCCAATATCAATAACAACTTTACTTGGCTTTTATCTAGAACCTTTGATAATGTTGCCCCAACTAATGCATGTCCAAACACTGATGCCATTATTCTTTATTTTTTGAATCTATTGTTATTGTAACTGGACCATCATTTACCAATGCTATTTTCATATCTGCTCCAAACTCTCCTGTCTGAATAGACTTTTCTAAATCAGATTCTAATTGTTTAATAAATGACTCATATAGTGGAATTGCAATTACTGGCTTTGCTGAACGAGTAAATCCTGGGCGATTTCCTTTTTTAGTACTTGCAAATAAAGTAAACTGACTTACAAGGATAATGTCACCATTGACATCTTTAACCGACTTATTCATCAATCCATTTTCATCAGAAAAAATACGCAATCTGGAAACTTTGGTTGCTAACCATGAAACATCATCCTGAGTGTCGTCACTTTCTATCCCTAATAAAATAACTAATCCTTGATTTATGTTTGCAACAATGGTCTTCTCTATTGTTACTGAAGCTTCTGAAACACGTTGGAGTACTACTCGCATTACTTTAATTTAATGATTTAAAAATTAAACAATTTAAAGTTTATAAAAATAGTATAAGTGTTCTTTTCTTCTCCTTTGATAAATTCTCGCCCCCTAATCAAGTTGAGGTTAAGCTTATTTTTATGAGTTTCTCATAAGACTCACTACCATTGACATATCTAATTCCCTATGCCCGTTCGAGCCTTTCGACTGCGCTCGAGGAGACAACTATTATTAATTTGTTATTATTTTTACTTGTTTTTTTGAAAAAATCTCCTTCTCGAAGTGACAACGTCATTATCTTCGTTACAGATTTTTTTCATCAACGCTTCAAGTTCATTATTCATTTTTAAATTCATCAACTCGATAATGCTCGTCATCACCTTCAACCATTTGAACATAACTTTTATAACGTGAATAAGCAACATCCGTATTCTCCAAAGCTTTTTTAACTGCACAATGTGGTTCTTCTATATGTAAACAATTATTGAATTTACAATCTTTTTTTAAGGCGAAAAACTCTGGGAAATAATCTGTTATTTCTTCCTTTTCCATATTGACAATCCCGAAGCCTTTGATTCCTGGTGTGTCAATAATTCGAGCGTCAAATGACAAGTCAAACATTTCAGCAAATGTTGTGGTATGTTGTCCTTGACTATGCTGACTAGAAATTTCTTTTGTTTTAATATCCAATCCAGGTTCAATAGTATTCACCAAAGTAGATTTACCTACTCCTGAATGCCCTACAAACATACTTGTTTTACCAAGCATCATCTCTTTTACTTTATCAATATTTCTTCCTTCTAAAGCAGATACTCCAACACATTCATACCCGATTTTTCTATACAGCGCTGCCATATATTTAATATCAAGTAATTCTTCCTCGTTATAGGTATCTACCTTATTAAAAAGCAATACTGTCTTTACATTATAAGCCTCTGTAGTTGCTAAAAAACGATCGATAAAACTGGTAAATGTAGGTGGGTTATTTAGTGTAATTAACAAAAAAACCTGATCAATATTGGATGCTATAATATGTATTCTTTTCGATAAATTTACAGACTTACGAATGATGTAATTCATCCTATCATGGATAGCATGAATTACACCTGTTTGCTTGTTGTTTTTATCTTCAGCAGTAAAATCTACTACATCACCAACCGCAATTGGATTTGTACTTTTAATACCTTTAAGTCTGAATTTTCCTTTAATCCTACATTTATAAATCGTTCCATCATCGGTTTTTACCGTGTACCAACTCCCTGTAGATTTATAAACTATTCCTGTCATGCAACAAAACTACATTGTTTTTTTCAGTAATCTATTTTATTATTACTTTCTTTTGATGACTAATTGATTCTTGGTGAATTGCTTTGTAAATTTTTAATACAAACTCTTCACTCAATCCTTTCTCTTCACCACGAAGAATCATTTTTCCTAATATTTCATTCCATCTATTGGTTTGTAATATTGATACATTATTTTCTTTTTTCAACAAACCAATCCCATCAGCAACTTCCATTCTTTTAGAAAGCAACCCTAGTAACTTATCATCTAATATATCAATATTAGCTCTTAGCTTATTCAGTTCTGATAAATAGTCTTCCGATGATGCTTGCCTTTTCCTCACTTTTAGATCTATCATCATTTGCACCAATGTTTCTGGAGTTATTTGTTGTTTTGCATCCGACCATGCATTATCAGGATCAAAATGTGTTTCTACCATAAATCCATCAAAATTAAAATCTAATGCTGTTTGACAAATATCAAAAATCAAACTCCTTGTCCCAGCAATATGTGACGGATCACAAATTAACGGTAAATCCGGAAAACGATTCTGTAAATCAATAGGTATTTGCCACTCTGGATTGTTCCTGTATTTTGATTTTTCGAAAGAAGAAAACCCTCTATGAATAACTCCTAACTTTTTAATATTAGAAGTATACAATCTTTCCACGGCCCCTAACCACAAAGGCAAATCTGGATTAACAGGGTTCTTTACCAATACTATTTTATCAGTTCCTTTTAAAGCATCAGCAATTTCCTGTACGATAAACGGACTTACAGTTGTTCTAGCTCCTAACCACAACACATCTACATCATGCTTTAATGCCAACTCAACATGTGCTGGATTTGCGACTTCGGTGGCGATCATCATTCCGGTTTCAGCTTTCGCTTTTTGCAACCATTTTAATCCTATTTCTCCAACCCCTTCAAAATTCCCAGGTCGAGTTCGTGGTTTCCATATTCCTGCACGCAAAACAGTAGCGTCAGTATTTTTTAATTGATGTGCTATTTTCAACACTTGCTCCTCTGATTCTGCACTACATGGTCCTGCAATAACTAACGGATGTGTTAATTGCATTTCATCTAACCATGTTCTTAATTCTTTTTTATTTTCCATTTTATACGGATATTCTATTTACTTCACCTTAACGGCAATTATGTTATTTAATACGCTTTTAACTATGAATTCCCCTCAAGAAAACTCATGATTTCGCTTTTTTTATTTTCTTTATTATCTCTATAAACCCCAAGAATCTTTAATTTCTTAACCGCTTTCTCTAACATTGTTATCACTTCTGAAAACAACTGATAATCTTCAAACAAAACATCTACAAAAAAAGCATATTGCCAAGGCGCCCCTATAACAGGAAGAGATTGAATTTTTGTCAAGTTAATTTTAAATGTACTGAATAATTGTAATACATTAGACAAGCTTCCTATATCATGATTCAACTCGAATTTAAGTGATGCCTTATTACTTGTTTCATTAATAAACTCCTGTTTTCTTCCTAACAATACAAATCTCGTTTTATTATCTTTCATGCTTTGAATATTGCTATCCAAAATCTTTAACCCAAATTCCTTTGCTACTTGTTCTCCAGCAATTGCAGCAACTCCAGTTAACCTTTGCTCTTTAATTCGTTTCGCCTCTGAAGCAGTATCCTTTCCTTCTACGATTTTAAACTGTGGCGGGAATTTTCTTAAATAATTTTTACATTGTAATAACGCTACAGGGTGTGAGTGTACTTCTTTAATATCATGAATTGACTCTCCCTCCAATGCCATTAAATGCATTTGAATATTTAAATACACTTCGTCCAAAATCACTAAATCATTACTGTCAATTAAATTGTAATTTGGTAAAATTGAACCCGCAATAGTATTCTCTATTGCCATAATACCATAATCCGATTTAAACCCAACTAAAGAGTTTGTTACTTTTTCAAATGAATCGCATTTAAGCAACTCAACATTTTCTTCTCCTAACAGTTTATTTACTGCTAAATGATGGAATGAACTTTCAATTCCCTGGATTGCAATTTTTGTTTTCATAGTTATGCTCATTTTATGCTCATTTGAAATCGGCTCACTTTTTCGCATAAAAAAAGCCCCGATTTCTCGAGACTTTATATACTGTACTTAATTTAATTTTTTATTTAAATAACACATGTAAAGTCTCGACTCTTACTAAAAAAGTAAAAGCTAAAATAAAAACTTTGCCAAGTGCTCTGTGTCAACATTATAATTGTTTTGTTAGTACAAATGTATCACAAAATTGTTTGCACGCAACTTTTTTTATACTAATTTTAGCTTTTTAAATACCACTAGGTATTATTTAAATATAAAAAGGTAAAATCATACATGTCAATATCAGTACAGAATATTTCTAAATTTTACGGTGATCAAAAAGCGTTGAACAATATTTCTTTTACAATCAAAAAAGGAGAGATCGTTGGATTTCTAGGACCAAATGGTGCTGGGAAATCTACTATGATGAAAATTCTTACTACCTACATCAATAGTTCTGAAGGAACCGCAATGGTTAATGAATTTGATGTTACTACTCAACAAAAAAACGTACAACAAAGTGTTGGTTATTTACCTGAGCACAACCCTCTATACCTAGAAATGTATGTAAAAGAGTTTTTGGCTTTTAACGCAGATATTTATAAAGTGAAAAAAGAGCGAATAGAGGAAGTAATTTCTTTAACTGGCTTGACAACGGAATCTCATAAAAAAATAAATCAGCTTTCAAAAGGATACCGACAACGTGTTGGACTTGCTAATGCATTATTACACAACCCTGATGTACTTATTCTTGATGAACCAACTACGGGGCTAGATCCTAACCAATTAGTTGAAATTCGCGAATTAATTAAGAGTTTTGGTAAAGACAAAACAGTATTCCTGTCTACCCATATCATGCAAGAAGTTGAAGCCATCTGTGATAGGGTAATCATAATTAACAAAGGAGAATTAGTTATTGATACTCCGCTTTCTGAATTAAAAAGCAATCAAGAACAGCTTATAGAAGTTGAGTTTGATTTTAGAATTGAAGATCAGTTACTAAAACGACTACCTAATGTAACCGACGCTAAAAATACTTTTGGAATGACTTGGGAAATTACTTTTGACACCAAAGAAGATATGCGTGCCTTGATTTTTGATTTCGCGAAAGAAAATGAGCTTCGAATTTTAAAGCTCGACACCAAAAACACGACCTTAGAAACGCTGTTTAGAGAACTGACTACTTAGTTATTACCCTCTGCCAATTCATCAAATACTGCGTCTATTATTTTATAAAACCTTTCATCCTGATAAGGATTTGAACAGTTCATTAAAATAGATACTACTATGTTCTCTTTTGGATACACATAAAATATACCATACCCTCCTAAACCATTTCCTATATGCCCAAAATACGGACGGTTTTTATGATCGTAACTTGCTTGCCACCCCACTCCGTAATAGGTAAGTTCTTCTTTAATTTTTTGAGAAGTAGTGAATTTATCTTTTACCTCATCCGATAGAAATTCATCTGTTAAATAGGCGTTTCCTAACTTAGCAATATCCTCTGATGTCGACAAATAACCACCTCCAGCTAATTTAAAAAAATTATGAACTGGTGTTGCTTCAATAAATTTTCTTTTCCTTTTTTTAAGATAACAAATTGCTTTACCAACTAGCTCTTGTTGTTTGTCTGGGAAAGTGTTTTTTAATCCTAACGGGACTAAAACCTCATCGTTAATAATATCTTCAAAAGGTTTCTGAGCAACTTCTTGCATTACTAAAGAAAGTAAGTTCCAACTATAACTTGTATACGAATATCCTTTTCCAGGCTGAAACAATAATGTATCATTTTCAAATAAAGAAACACCTTCTTTAATGGTCAAGGGCTTGTTATTCATGAACTCGTTGTCCTTATAGCTTCTTATACCTGCTAAATGCCCCCCTAATTGCCTTATAGTAAATCCATACTCTTTTTTAGGAAAATATGATACACAATCATAAATAGAATCACTTAATTTTAGTTGGTTTTTAGCTACCATTTTTGCTAAACCTGTAGCTGAAATAGGTTTAGAGACACTACCTACTCTAAAAATTGTTGTTGCTGGATTAACTAGCAATTCCCTGTCCAAATCAGCATAACCATATCCTTTGGAAAATTGAGTTTCCCCGTTTTTAGTAATTGTTATCGCTATACCCGGAACTTTTTTCTTACGAACAAGTTTTTTTAAAACACGATCAGCTTTTTTAAAACCTACATCCTGCTGACCAAAAACATTATTTATGAATGAAAGCATACATAATAAAAGTAATTTATATTTCACTGGTTATTCGTTATTCGTTATTCGTTATTCGTTATTCGTTATTCGTTATTCGTTATTCGTTATTCGTTATTCGTTATTCGTTATTCGTTATTCGTTTCAAAAAAAATGAGCGAAGCTCATTTTTTTTGAACTCATTAACTCTTAAAAGTACTGTCCTATTCCAAAAACAATTCCTTTACTTGAATTCTTTCCTAATCCAACTCCATAATCTATTCTAAAAATAGCGTTGTATATTTTTTTATGAATCAATCGCAAACCAACTCCAGGGTAAATTTTAATATTTTCAGAATCTACAAAATCACCAAAATCCCCTCCGGGTTCCCTCCAAGTTCCACTATCTACAAATGCATTTCCTTGTAAGGAAAACCAACCTTTTTCATACAAAGTATGTCTATATTCCGTATTTAACAGTATCACTGCTGTACCTCTATCAATCAAATTACCAACTCCTCTAATATTTAAGTTATTATCTAATGCAAATGGCGCAAACGGACTTTCGCTATTAGATGCCAATCCCAAACGAAGCCTATTGGCCCAATTACCTTTATCCGAAAACCTTATAAAATACAACAAATCATTCCAGCCTATAAAAAAATCATCTTGCGTTTTATTATTAGATGTTACAGACTGTAAAGTTAACACACTTCTAAACCCCGAAACATACTGATAAGAATAATTAAGTTTATCATAATCATAAACTAATTTCAATAACAATTTATCTAAATCGAGACTCCTTGGTACTTCCGAAATAATATTTCCAGATACATACTCATATTTTTCATTAAACACATTTACTCCAACATGAAACTTATGCACCGTATTAAATTGATACAATCCTAAAACCTCAAACGACTTGTTATTATATAAGTAATTTGCTGTTTCATCCCCAAAATATAAAGGCTCTTCACTTTTCCAGTTCTGATGATTTATTGCAAGTCCTAACTTTTTACTAAAAAGATAAGGTGCTCGAAAATTTATACTGTAGGTATCACGTCCATTGTTTTGATAAAAACCACCAAAGGCCATCCCTCTTCCTAGGAAATTGAAATCATATACCCCTACTTTATACGAGAATTGATTATTAGTTGTTGTCCAAATATTTATAGTTGGTATAAGCGTGAAGTTTTCTTCTATGTTGTAAAACACATTATACCCATCTCCTGTGCCTGTTATGAAAACCTGATAATACGCGTGGGAAATCCCCGGTAATCGCTTTAAACGGATCATATCCTGCTCCAGCTGAACAGAATCTAAAACTCTATTTTGCTTTACCTCAATTATCTTATTCAGAAAAGAAGTTTTTGTTTTTTTCAATCCTCTTATCTCTAATGAAACCACGTCTTTTTTTTGTGAAAAACACAGTCCGAAACAAACGATTAGAATAAATGAAATGATTTTTCTCAAAATATTAATATGTATTAATGGCCATTAACATGCTTATAAATATAATCATAAACTTATTAACCTAGTTAAATAGAAGATCTGGATACCTCAAAACATAAAAAAATGCTAAATATTGAAAAGTCATTCAAATTGACATACTTTAAAAGATAAAGCGTCAAGATCAGTGACTTTCTGACTATGTTTAAAGCTGTATTGATTAACACTTCTCTCAATATGTATCGACACGAGCACATAAAGCATGACCCCCCCTAATACTTTCTTTTCCCTAGACAAGCCTCAAAAAAAACAACCCACGGGTGGGTTAAAACAATGCTCTTACTCCTAAACTAAATGTTTGTCCAAGACCTTGAAAATTATTTCCTCTAACTATTTTCCCAAATGAAGCCTCCAAATTCAATGTATTAGTTAATTGGTATTTTCCTCCTACACCCAACTGTGTGTAATTTTGTTCAAAATCATTTCCTAAATCAATTCGGAAAGACTGTTGACCACTTGCAAAAACAGTGACTTTAGAACTTGGAAAATAACTTAAAAAAGCACTAATAGGAAGTGTCAAACTATTATTTGCAAAACGCTCTGTTATATTTTCTGTAACAGGATCAGCATCTGCACTTTTTTCTCCAAAATTGTATCCGAAATCTACTTCTCCAAAAAACTGAAATTTATCTGCTGCAAATGATTTATCGTAGAAAAACTTAGTTTCCCATATATAACTTCTTACATCTAGATAAGGAGCCCCAGGAACATCCTCAAATACTGGTATGTAAAAAGATGTTTGTAATGAAAAGTTACTCACGTTTTTTAAGGGTTGAATTTTTACAGATGGAGCTATTGAGGCCAATCCGTTTCTAGTTGTTTGTCTATCATCTTTAAAACTAAACACATCTAATGCGCCAGCTCCTCCATATGTGTTAGACTTTGTTTGAATAATAATCCCAACGTTAAACCTGCTTGATTCTGTTATTCCTGTAAATACTTCTAGTTTAGAAGTAAAGAATGTTTCTCTTGCTATTTTTACTGATTTTGATCTTGAATTTGTTGTTTCTGTTTGGGTATACAAGCTATTGAATAATTTTATGTCCCATTGTCCCTTTTTCAATAATTTAGATGGAGTGTACTCCTGAATATTACTCTTTGTAGTTTCTTCAGGGGTTTCATCTTGTGAAAACCCTAAAAAACTAATTGACAAAAATGCAAGTAAAAATGTGTTTTTCAATTTCATAATATAAAGTGTTAGCTTGTATTTTATTGCGTATTATTTAATTTCATTTAAAGTCCAGTCATATGAATAATATGACGGCTTATAGTTGCCTGGGATTGGCGTTGTTCTGTATATATTTACAAAGTCAATTAATGATTTATTACCTGTTGTAAAATCCGATGTATACCATTCAAATATTTGAGAAAACTGAACCTTCTTTTTCTTATTGTTGACTTTTATAAACGCTGTATTATTTAACGCTAATGTAGTTTGCTTGTTCAACTGAGTTTCTAATGTACTTGGAAGGTATGCTTTGTTAATAATTGGCGGACAGCCTAAACCAGCACACACCAAGGCAAAATGAAATCGAGGGTCATTATTAAATTGCCCTCTTAATATTTTGTTCTCAATCCTATTAAGGGTTGTTTTTTTTCCTGAAATAAGGTATGTTTTTTTATCAAAAAAACCTGAAACTGCTAAAGGTGATTTTATAGGATACTTTGCAACTACAGCTTGTATTACTGTTAAGTTATACGCATTTATCCAAAAAGCTCTATAGCCATTTGAATTTGTTTTCTGGACCTCTATCGTTGAAGCAAGCACCAGCAACTCATTTAATTGTTCAGGTGAAGATTTAATTTTTTTATATGCAACTTTTCCTTCCAACACATTCTCTTCTAAAAAAACAGTTGTCTTTTCAAAGAATTCTGACAGGTCTTGGGATGACACATTGCTAAAACTAAGTAAACAAATAAATAAGGGCAATCCTATTGTAAATAAGCTTTTCATGTTAGTATATTTTAATCCTATACTAAGTCGAAACTATATTGAGTACTTACAAATGGGTTGAAAAAATTAAAAATTAAAACCAAAACTCCCTGTTACACCAAACTTACGAGCATTAGGCACCTCAAAGTAATTCCCTCTGAAGTTAAAATCTATTCTGAATACTTTAAATATATTTCCTACTCCTAAACTATATTCCCAATACACTTTATCATGTGGAGCTCCATAAGTTTCAGTTACTATAAAGTTAGGTGTATTTGCATCTAAATTTATATTTTCCTGTGACAAATCACCCCAAACTCCTCTTATACCTACAATTTCCCTTAAATTCATTTTCTTTAAAAATGGTATTCTAGAAAATATTCGTCCGTTAAAATTATGCTCCAAATGCACTGATGCATAGGTGTCCGTTACAAAATCGTAATAATCTAATAATGGGAATGTATTAAATATTGAAAAATACGCTTGATTCCCTGGTATCACACTTAATAACCCTAAAGGGACTTCACCAAATGTTTTCCCTATTTCTACATTTGAAAACAGTCTTCCAAAACCACCTATTTGCCATGGTTGCCTGTAAAACAACTGAACTTTTGAATAATCAAAATCACTTGCTATAACTCCTTTTACTCCTTGACTTAAACTTACAAATATTGTTGGATGACTTCCATTTACAGTCGTTCTTTCAACGCCATAACCTGTAGTTTTTTTATTTGGCGTATATGTTAATGATAGGTTTACTTCTGATTGCTTCAACTGAGATTTCACCACTGAGAGTGTCTGGTCTGTATAAAAATCTAACCCAAAAGTATTTGATGCGGATTTCAACGTACGGTAGCTCCCTGATAACTTTACCACAAAGTTTTTAGCAATTTCCGATTCAATTGCCAAAGTACTTAAATTGATAGAGGTTAACCTATCATTAGAACCTGAAGAAAATAATGATGATGACGCAAAGCTACGCCCCATAATATCATTTGTAGTAGTTAAACTAACCCCTATTTGTTCAATATCGCGTCTGTTTCCTCCTGATAATATCCATCTTTTTTTCCTCCTCAACAACCACTTTCCTGACATTCCGTATTTAAACTGATTGTCTTTAAAACCGTATGCTCCGTATCCTTGAATCCTCCATTTATCATTTGGCCCAAAATACGTTCTTCCACCTGCTCTTATTCTTACTCCCTCAACATCGTTAAATCCGAAAGTTGAAAATATTGGTCCAAAATCTAGTTTTAGTTTTGGTATTTCTACATATCCTGAAGCTAAAATACTTGCTGCATTATAAATTCGTTTGAATTTTGCAACAGTCTTTAGTGTGTCTAACATTTTATAAATCCCTTCTTCATCTTTATTCAACTTCTCTAATCTATTTTCTGACCAGAAAGTTGAATCTTGATTGTAAATTTCAAAAGCATAAGGATCTGATTCATCTTTATAAAACTCATCTCCTTTATCAATATCAAATTGATAATCTTCATATAAGGTAGTACGTTTTCCGTAAACTCCTCTTGATTTTTCTTTTTTAGAAAAGCTAAAATCAGACATGAAATAATCTCTCTTCATTAAAAAGACCGAATCATTTAACACATCAAACTCTTGTTCGATATAAATATCCTTTACCCAGTTTATATTTGCACTTTTAGATACTTGTAAATTGATATCTTTAATTGCCCATGTACTGTCGTTTACCCAAAAATCTCCTTTAAAAGTCAATTCATTTTTTCTGCGTGGGTAATAAATAATATTATAACACCATTTATCTCCAATATATGCACTATCAGATAGTACATAATTATACACATTAACTCCAGTTTTTGAAAGCGGGCTTACAAAACTTTTATCAAATATTTTTAAGTAGTTATCATATACATTATAATCGGAATACAAATCCTTCACAAAGGATATAATCGTTTGATTATTACTAAAACCTGAATTTTTATTCCCTATTAAATCTTCTCTCGTTTTATTGTTTTCATTATTCCCATATACTTTAGAAACCGATTCATTCAAAAATATTGGCAAATACGTTTTACCTGTAATACGTGAAGTATCAAGTTTTTCAAAAATAAACTCCATCCCTTTAAACAACTTGCTTTTAGCCATTGTGCTATCCACATTATTAAAATCGAATTCTATTTTCTCATACTTATCATACTGGTATTGCTTAAATTTCTTTGTCCCATTTGAACGCTTATTCGCCCAAATTTTCTTTAATATTTCAATAGCAGGATTATTCTTCTTGGATTGCTTCCCAGAATAAATAGTTACAGTACTTAATTGACTCCCTTCTTTTAAAAGGATATTCATTTTATACGTAACCGATTTTGGCAAATATACATCTTCGGTTTCATACCCTATAAATGATACTTGAAGTGTTTTATAACGCTCAGACGATTCCAAATAAAACCTTCCGTTTTCATCTGTAATTGTACCTGTAGTAGAATTCTTGAAAATTACATTTGCAAAAGGCACTGGATAATCGTCTTCATCTATTACTAACCCACTAACTTTCGTTTGGGCTAATAGTATTGTTGAAATGAAAATTAAAAGTATCGTTAGTATATTCTTCATATAAATAAAAAAGCTTCATTAGTATTAAGTACTAATGAAGCTCAAATATACGCTTTGATTATAAAATGTCGTATAAATAAATTGAATTATTTATAACTCGAGATAGCTCTACAACCATCGGGACTCAATAGAATTAACCCCACTGCTGGGATTAAAAAAAGCTATCTATACATAACCTTTTTAACCGACTTGATTACATCATTCATATTCGGCAACCATTCCTCTAATAAAACAGGAGAATATGGTGCTGGCGTATCAGCCGTATTAATTTTTTCAATAGGCGCATCTAAATAATCAAACGCATGATTTTGCACCTGGTATGTAATTTCAGTAGCTACATTTCCAAATGGCCACGCTTCTTCTAAAATTACTAATCTATTTGTTTTCTTAACAGATTCAATAATAGTAGCGCTGTCTAAAGGCCTAACTGTTCTTAAGTCGATAACTTCACATGAGATCCCTTCTTTTTCTAATTCGTCTGCAGCTTTATACGCTTCCTTTATGATTTTCCCGAAAGAAACAATAGTTACGTCTGTACCTTTACGCTTTACTTCAGCAACTCCAATTGGCAATACATACTCACCATCTGGCACTTCACCTTTATCACCATACATCTGCTCTGACTCCATGAAAATTACAGGATCATTGTCACGTATCGCTGCTTTTAGCAAGCCTTTAGCATCATAAGGAGTTGAAGGCACAATTACTTTCAACCCTGGCGTATTGGCAAACCAGTTTTCAAATGCTTGTGAATGTGTTGCTCCTAATTGCCCAGCCGAACCTGTAGGTCCTCTGAAAACAATCGGACAAGGAAATTGCCCTCCAGACATTTGACGTATTTTTGCTGCATTGTTTATAATTTGATCAATCCCTACTAATGAAAAATTAAATGTCATGTATTCCACAATCGGTCTATTTCCAGTCATTGTTGACCCAACAGCTATCCCTCCAAATCCAAGTTCGGCAATTGGTGTATCAATAACTCTTTTAGCTCCAAATTCATCCAACATCCCTTTAGATGCCTTATATGCTCCATTATATTCTGCAACTTCTTCACCCAATAAATACACAGATTCATCTCTGCGCATTTCCTCACTCATCGCCTCACATATTGCTTCTCTAAACTGAATTGTTCTCATTAATAGTAGTATTTAATCCCACCAGTGGGTTTAATTCCTTTAGTCTGATAACTATCGAAAAATGTTATTGTTAATTCACACCTCATATGCTTCCAACGAGGATATTGATTTTACAAAAACAAAAGTAGTTCTTTGATTTATTAAAACAAAAATAAAACACACTCCTCTTCATGGTTTTTAATATTCCTTCATTGCCATTTGAAAGTTTTATGATAAATTTTATTTATTGCCCGATTGAGATTGTATACCCCCATAAAACGTTAGTTTTCGTAAGATTTCGAACAGTTCAGCTTTACATTTATTTTCCTTTTTCATTACCAATAAAGTACTATTCAGTAACTATTTTTCTTTAGCACACATGAATAAAACAACAAACTTTCTGATAACAGTGATATTTTTTCTCCGAAAAGCTAAATAATCTTACTATGCACGCATAGTAGTGTTTCTTAAAAATTAGATGTATATTTGGAATCTTAAAAATTATTTCAACTTTTTAATATAAATATCATGAATATATTAGTGTGTATTAGTCACGTTCCAGACACTACATCAAAAATTAACTTCACTAATGGTGACACAGAGTTTGACACTAGCGGAGTACAATTTGTAATTAACCCTAATGATGAGTTTGGTTTAACAAAAGCAATGTTTTTAAAAGAACAAAACGGAGCTACCGTAACTGTTGTAAATGTTGGTGGAGCAGATGCTGAACCTACTTTACGTAAAGCATTAGCAATTGGAGCAGATAGCGCAATAAGAGTTAACGCAGAAGCTAAAGACGGTTTTTTTGTAGCGAAACAATTATCGGAAGTAGTAAAAAATGGAAACTATGACTT
The DNA here is from genome assembly GCA_013214625.1 of Flavobacteriaceae bacterium. Lineage (GTDB taxonomy): Bacteria > Bacteroidota > Bacteroidia > Flavobacteriales > Flavobacteriaceae. Next base: position 3,513 of record JABSPO010000035.1, on the reverse strand, counting down.
AGTGATCGCTGGAAAAGAATCATTAGACTATAACGGTGGAATGGTCCCTGGAATGTTAGCTGGATTTACAGACTATAACTTTATTAACGCATGTACATCTTTAGAAATTGATGGGAACAATGTTGTAGCTGTAAGAGAAATTGATGGAGGTAACGAAACGATAAGCACTAGCCTACCTTTAATAGTTGGAGGTCAAAAGGGATTGGTTCAAGAAAGCGAATTACGTATTCCTAACATGAGAGGGATTATGATGGCTCGTAAAAAACCTTTACAAGTTGTAGAAGCTTCTAATGCTGACTACCAAACCAATGTAATAAGCTTTGAAAAGCCTGCAGAAAAATCGGCAGTAAAGCTAGTTAGTCCTGATAACATTGATGAATTAATCAATTTATTACATAACGAGGCAAAAGTAATTTAAGCCATTACAGAAACAACTTAAATGATTTAAATTTTGAATCATTTATTTTTTAATTTTTAATACAATACACATTATGTCTGTTTTAATATTCGCTGAATCAAATAACGGAAAATTCAACAAAGCAACTTTAGAGGTTGCTTCATATGCAAAAGAGATTGCAAACACTTTAGGAACAACTGTTACTGCTGTTGCTATTAATGCTTCTGAAACTGACGAATTAGGGCAGTATGGAGTTGATAAGTTACTAACAGTAACTAATTCAGCTTTAGAAAACTTTAATGCAAGAGCCTATGCTAATGTAGTCAAACAAGCTGCAGAAAAAGAAAACGCTACTCTTGTTGTAATGACTTCTACAACTAACGGAAAATATTTATCTCCTTTAGTTGCTAGTAATTTAAATGCAGGTTACGCGTCTAATGTTATCGCATTACCTGTAAGCACTTCTCCTTTTAAAGTGAAAAGAACTGCTTTTTCAAATAAAGCGTTTAGCATAACTGAAATATCAAGTGATAATAAAGTAATCGCTTTAGCTAAAAACGCATTCGGATTAAAAGAAAATGCAACTAGCATTACTCAAGAAAATTTTGATATTACTATAAACGATGCACACTTAGCAACAACAGTAACTGCAGTTGACAAAACTACAGGTAAAGTTACTATTGCAGATGCTGATATAGTAGTTTCTGCTGGTAGAGGATTAAAAGGCCCTGAAAACTGGGGGATGATTGAAGAACTTGCCGAGGTACTTGGTGCAGCTACAGCATGTTCAAAGCCAGTTTCTGATTTAGGATGGAGACCACATAATGAGCATGTAGGACAAACTGGTAAGCCAGTAGCTTCTAACTTATATATTGCAATTGGTATTTCCGGAGCTATCCAACATTTAGCTGGAATTAACGCTTCTAAAGTAAAAGTAGTTATCAATACTGACCCTGAAGCACCTTTCTTTAAGGCTGCTGATTATGGTATTGTAGGTGATGCTTTTGAAGTTGTACCAACCTTAATTGAAAAATTAAAAGCTTTTAAAGCGCAAAACGCATAATTTTTTATAAATTGTGCATCTATAAGGGCTATCTAAATTTGTGACCAATAGCGTCCTAAATTTAGATAGCTTTTTGTATTTTAATATAATGATTTTCCACTTTTAGAACTGCATTGCATAACTATTAAGTATTAAATCGTTTAATTTTTAAATCTTTGAATCACTAAAGATGAGTTTAGTACGACTAAATATTAAAGGAATATCCTATAGCCAAACACAAAATGGTGCATACGCACTTATCCTAACGGAAGTTGACGGCGAGAGAAAACTACCAATTGTTATTGGCGCATTTGAGGCGCAATCTATTGCTATTGCTTTAGAAAAAGAGATAAAACCTCCAAGACCTCTAACACATGATTTGTTTAAAAGTTTTGCTGATAGATTTCAAATTATCGTAAAACAAGTCATTATTCATAAATTAGTTGATGGAGTTTTTTACTCAAGTATCATTTGTGAACGCGATAAAATAGAAGAAATTATTGACGCTAGAACTTCCGATGCTATTGCATTAGCATTACGTTTTAACGCACCAATATTTACCTATAAAAACATTCTTGACAAAGCCGGTATTTATTTAAATTTACCAGCTAAAGAAGATGACCCAGAAGATATGTTAAATGAAGATATTGTTTTTGAAGAACAAGATCCAACAACAAATCATTCACATCTAACTTTACAAGAATTAAACGAAGCACTAGGCGAAGCAGTGGCTAATGAAGACTATGAAGCTGCAGTAAAAATTAGAGACGAAATTTCTAAAAGAGAACAGTAATGCCAATTAAGATTCAAAATACACTATTAAATCGTTTATTTTAAACTTATTTATCACTTAAAAATATAACCGTAACTAAGGCTATGCTGATATTTTAAAACTCAAATAAACCTAAAATAATTCATTTTACTTATGAGCATCTTGAATTTTAATTGGCATAAACTAATTGTGGTTGTTAGGTTATCGTTACTCCAAATACTTTCTATGAAACTTTTCTTAACCTGCCTAATCATTTTAATTAGCGCTTGTTCATTTGGGCAAAACATTGACCAGAAATGGCAATTTAATTCAATTGAAAAAAACGATTCAAGCATTATTCAAATAGATTCTGACACTGATTTTTTAACTTTACAAAGTAATCAATTTGAATACGAATTAGCATCAAAAAACCATTTAAAAGCCAAAGGTGATTATATTTTACAGAATGATTTATTAATCTTCTATTACACGCAACCTAATGATACTATTAGAAGATATCGTATTACTGAACATACAGATTCGACACTAGTTTTTACAGAAAACACCACCAAATATTCTTTCAAAAAAGAAATTCTTAAAACTGAAGAAATTCCAGTTGAAGCATCAACAACTAACACCATAATCCCCAGTCAAGGTTTTTCAATAGAAAGCTTATGGAGAGGTGTTTTAGGAATGATTTCTTTAATACTCATTGCTTTTCTTTTTAGTAATGATAGAAAAAACATCAACTGGAAAACAGTTGGGATCGGGATTAGTTTTCAACTTATCATTGCTGTTTGTGTTTTAAAAGTGCCCTTTATTCAATCTATATTTGATTTTGTCGGTAAATTTTTTATAGAAGTCCTAGAGTTCACTGGGTCAGGAAGTAAGTTTTTATTTGGAGGTATAATGAACATAAAATCATTCGGATACATCTTTGCTTTTCAAGTACTACCTACCATATTGTTTTTCTCTGCTTTAACTTCTGTGTTATTCTATTTAGGAATCATTCAAAAAATAGTAAAAGGATTGGCTTGGACCTTATCTAAAGTGTTGAAAATTTCTGGAGCAGAAAGCTTAAGTGTTGCTGGTAATATTTTCTTAGGACAAACCGAAGCGCCTTTATTAATAAAAGCTTATTTAGAAAAAATGAATAAGTCTGAAATGCTTCTAGTGATGATTGGCGGTATGGCAACAGTAGCTGGAGCTGTATTAGCTGCTTATATTGGCTTTTTAGGAGGTGACGATCCTGCTTTAAAACTAAAATTCGCGAAACACTTGTTAGCTGCATCTGTAATGGCAGCACCAGGAGCTATCGTTATT
>JABSPO010000349.1 GCA_013214625.1 Flavobacteriaceae bacterium | reverse complement strand
CTTTTAGGTCATTTGTGGAGCTAGAAAAATACATTTTGAATTATTGTTTGTTTTTTCTTTTAGATGGGGTATTTCCGGGGGTCCAGTGATAACGTGTCTTGTTTCTTTTGGAACTTTGGGTCCTAATGTGCGCAGCGAGTCATCTTCAGGATGTACCTTATTGTTGTTATTTGGTCGCTTAAAGTCAGTTTATGACTGTAAATCCATTCCAGAGTAGTGTCTTTTATAAACAATGTCCATTATAACCTCGCGTTATTTGGTCGCTTAAAGTCAGTTTATGACTGTAAATCCATTCCAGAGTAGTCTCTTTTATAAGCAATGTCCATTATAACCTCGCGAGACAGATCATGCTGGTTGTTGTACAACTCCATGGCAAGTAACTGTATATTTCTGTGATGTATGGTAAATGATTGATATCTTTCTAACAGTTCATCAAACGATGAAATGTAGTCTTTGTATACAAGTCTCAACGCTCTTTCGTGTACTCTATTTTCCCAGAAACATCCACACTAAAGGACAGTAAGAGAATTGAGATTCTACAAAAGATTTAAATAACATTCTTCACTTGTGCATATGACATTGCATATTTTGTAATACTTGATAACATTGCCACCTTTTGTCCCACCTTCGTACATAATTTTGAGACACGATCATCAAACTTAAGATTTTTATCAATTAAAGCGCCAAGTAGTTTCTCATTATCACTTTGCCAGATCATGGTACCACCCACTTTGGCCCAAATGTGTTCATGTGTATGACCGGATATAAAAAAATGGTCTTAAGGAATACTTGAACCACTCTGAATAACAGTGACATATAACCTAGAGTTCAGCTTAGTGTTTTACTTTATTTAGTTATTGTTTAGTTACTTATTTATTTTTCCTGTTAGGCAAAAGAATTGATCCTTTGCAAGCCGAAAGGTTGTCAAAGAAGTATGAGCGAAATCGTTGTGGATCTTTTATTTATTATGGTATCAAAGATATATATGGAAAGGAATTTTGGTATGTTTTATTTTTTACATTATTCTGCATAATGCTACCATTCTCTTAGAAATTATGCATTTTCGTATGAAAAAGCTCCATAATTTTGCTTGTTCACAAATAATTATTGAGATTGTTAACTACCTCCATCTGTAAATATATTACATGTACCTAGGTGGGTAGCCTAGGAGGCACACTCATGATTGCACATCTAAAAACGGCTAACACTATCTCCCTGAAAATTTAATTTTTTTGATTATGCCTTATTTATTTGTTTATTAAAAGTTTTGGGTTTTCCACTTGAATGGCGATATACATTTGCAAATATTCTTTTCATTTTGAATAATTTACAGCCCTGGGTAAATGAAATGACTTGTAGCCATTCAAAGTATAAGTTCCATCTAACCATATGCTGGTCCCCGACACAGTTGGATGGACCTATGAAATCACTTTCATTCGTTAGTTCGTCCGAAGCTAGTTCCGAATAACCGTTCACAACTTTTTTTCTGAAATTTTGCATGTATGTGTATGACCATAACATCTCTAGGCCTTTTTTCGGATTTTAAAGTCTCGTTGGTACCCTAGTGGTCCAAAAAGATCCAAAATGGCCAAAATTGGGGATTTTTTGGGCAAATTTAGGTTCAAAGAAGGTATTTCTTGGTCTCCAGGAGGATCTTTCATTAATAACTTTTGATCTACTCTGTATTTTTTCATGAAATTTGGTGAGATTTAGCGCCTAATTAGTTTAGACAAGTTGAAAGCCTGGGTGCATA
>JABSPO010000348.1 GCA_013214625.1 Flavobacteriaceae bacterium | reverse complement strand
GCTTAAGAATCGCTCCCCCCCAAAAATTTGACAGGGGTGTACCCCCATAATATTTAACTTTAAAAGACATTAATCATGCCTTTTATTCATAAAATAAAAGAAACCAAGAATGGTTTCGTTCAACTAATCATTAAAAATGGTTTAGTTGAGAAAGTAAGCAAAACCTGTGAACACACAGGGTTAAGCTTTACTTCTATTTCTGTTCCAGCAGGAATGAAATATGGTGTCTTTACACCTCTTGGCGAGGATGGTAAAGGCATCAAATGTTCATCCACTGAAGGAAAGAAATGGATGGGGTTGCAGAAGGACACTACAATCTCTGGCATCAAAATCTCTAATCAGAGATTAGTGAAAAAGGATGGAGAGCCTTATGACAACCTTTACAGTACAGTTGCTGACTAGCAGCTGTGTTGGGGGTAAAGAAACTAAGCATAGTTACAGGCACCTAAGCTAAGCATATTTACCTCACTTTTTTAATTAATTTCCCTTATTGTAAAAAAATACACATTCATGTACAATACTGAATTCCCACACAAAACAAAGTTGGAAGGCATTGAAGCAACTTCAAAAGATATGTTGTTTCATTTCCTAATAAAAGTGGCAAATGAGAAAATGCATATTACGCATAAAATCCCTTTAAGTGAGTACACAATCAAAACTCTTACTAAAGAAGAATTTGAGAACAGTCTCTTACAAACTCTCCTCTTTAGTAAGAGTAATGTTGTGAAAGTTCACAATACATTTCTTTATGGTAAAAATGTTATTGTTGAGGAAAACAATAGGATTGTCTGGTATAAACCAATAACTAAAAATCTGAAAAGATACAGGGTATATTAAATAAAATGTGTGTGTGACAGACTGTGAGAGTCACTCACATGCACATTTTATTGTTTTTGTAATTTAATTAGTTAACAACCATAATAAATATTAGTATGGCTAAGAACACAACTATAGGAGGATTAAGTATTCTCCTTGGACTATTCATCATAGGAATTACTTCATGTAATTTCCTACCTAGCTTCTTTATTGTGTTTGGTGCTATCTTCACTATAGGTGGAGGTGCTCTTATAGCAGTAAAAAAAGATAAGTAATCCTATTGGTGATCTTTATACTCTCTCTTATGTATTCTTCTATATAAGAAAGAGTATAAGGGTTACCCGAATTCTCAAAAATCAAAAAATCAAAACATTATGTTAGTATTTGTCACACCAGATAGACTTAGAATAGGTAATAAAGAATTTACTAATTATACAACTCGTGAAATATCTGTTGATGAGTATAAAACTCTAAAAAAGTACCTGACTGTTGCATCAGAAGAAGGGTTTATGTACTTGTATTACTCCAAAGAATTCAATGAGGTTATGGAGGTACACCTTAATCCAGATCATTCTATTCTTTCAGTAGAGTTGCATAAAGGAATAAAGGACGAAGATGAGATTCTTCATGTTTCTTCCAATTACGTATTGGAGAAAAAAGGAAAATTTCTTCGTCAAACTGCAGCTGATCCAAAAGGCAGATACTTTATGTTCTGGCTTGTGGAAAACAAGCAAGTAGTCACTAGTCATACTTTATAATGTCAGTAAATGACAAAGATCTAGCAGCATACAACTATATTGGTGCTGCTGATCTTTACATTGTAATCGAGGGTATTTTTATTGATGAGTTTGAATCATTAATAATAATGCCCGATGAGGAGAAAGATGTATTTAGTCAAGATGGTTGGGAAACTATTAACGACAAAGTATATCCGTATACTT
>JABSPO010000347.1 GCA_013214625.1 Flavobacteriaceae bacterium | reverse complement strand
GCTCTTCTATAATCCTTATGGGGTTTAGTACTTTGCTTATAGGTATACTGCCTACATACGAGCAAATAGGAGTTCTTGCTCCTTTGTTACTAGTACTAGCTAGAATTATGCAAGGAATATCTGCTGGCGGAGAATCTCCTGGTGGGATGATTTTTGCTTTAGAACATTCACCTAGTAACAAGAAAGGATTTGCATTATCTTTAGTTTTAGCAGGAACAATGAGCGGTACATTATTAGCAACGACTATCAGCTATATTGCTTCTCTTGTACCAGAAATGTCATGGAGAATACCTTTCATCCTAGGATTTTTTGTAGCATTCTTAGGTCGTTATATTAGAAATAAATCTGATGAAACCTCGGCATATGAACAAGCCAAGCAAAATAAACAGCTTGTAAGATATCCAATATTATCAGGATTAAAAAGATATCCCAAAAATATTTTACTAATAGCCATAGCAAGCAGTTTTAGTTTTTGTGCTTTTGTGGTTCATTGTATTTATTTACCATCGTATTTAAAAACCACGTCTTTGCTTCCCATTAGTAATGAAACCATAGATTTAAGTATTATATTTGTTGTCATAGTTTCCGTAGTTACAGCACCAGTTGTTGGATATATGTCAGATAGAATCGGGAAAGCCAATATTGCCAAAGCAATAACTATTATGATGTCGACCTTTTTATTTACCATGTATGTTAATTTAGGTTATATGAGTCAGAACATTTTTCTATTGAGCCAATTTATTTACGCTATTTTAAATGGCTCTTTGGTTGCTTCTTTGACTGTTTTTCTCATAGAGTCGATTTCAGATACATCGGTTAAATATAGCAGTTATTCTTTTGCTAGCGGAGTTGGAGTAATTTTAACAGGTTTCTCTCCTATGATAGCCACTACATTTATGAGCCTAGAAAATGGGGGGTTGCTGTTAGGTGGTTTTATATGTTTACTAGGTGTTTTAACTATAGCCTCAGTATATACACTAGAGGGTGAAGTTAAGGTATTAAAGATGGGGAAACCAGTTTATGCAAAAATATAGTTATCATAGCTTAGGAGGGAAGTATAATGTCATTTGAACAAGATTATTTATCAGGGTGCAAGAAATTTGAAAAATCATTCCATAACTTTTGTGAGAAAATATTTCCTGTTTTAGGTAAAGTTACTCAATGTGGAATTATAGAGTTTGATAAAAACGGATATGGCTCTGTAGTAGCTAACAGGGTAGATTTTGCTGAAGCATATTTAGAAAAGAAAACATATAAATTAAATCGAGCATATACTTTTAGTGAACAAGTAGATGGACAATTTATAACATATTGTTCAAGACCATTAATGAGGAAAATACATAGTAAAACTGAATTATTTTACGAGAAAGAATTTGATGTTGGAAATGGTTTTTATTATATAGAGAAAATTGATGATGGCGATGCTTATAGGCATTATTTCTTTGGTTCTGATGATCAAGAAATTTATACTCATTTAGTAAACAATTCAGCAAGGGTTAAGAAATTTATAAAATATATTCAAGACTCCGATGAAGATATTTTCCGCTATTGCAAGGACAGTAAATTTAAATTTTCAGGTGAATTTCCAGATTACTTTAAAGAATCTAAAAAACAAATAGAAGATGAGCGCAGAAAGAAGTTGATAATTTTTTTGAAAAACACAGGTAAACTAGATAAATATAAAAATATTTCAAAAAGAGAGCTACAATGTTTTGAATTATATAATCAGGGTAAATCTGCCAGAGAGACTGGAGAGATC
>JABSPO010000346.1 GCA_013214625.1 Flavobacteriaceae bacterium | reverse complement strand
GGAACATCAGGACTTTGTAAATTCAAAACAGAAAGTTTATCGGAATTGCCAACAGGATTAGAAGTGTTTTTGTTAGATAAAGAATTGAATATTACCACGAAAATCAGTGAGGAATTAGTTGCGGAGTTTGAGCTAGAAACAGGAGTGTATACTGATCGTTTTTATGTAGTATTTAAACAAGTAGAAATATTAACAGTTGAAGATAATATAGAAACTACAAATGATTTAGTAGTTTTTTATAATTCAACTACACAAAGTATCGCTATTAATAACCCATCAGAGTTTTCAGCTAAAAACATTAGTTTGTATAATATATTAGGGCAACAGATTATGAAAGTTACTACTGAATTTAATCATACTAAAGCTATTACTATTCCAGTATCAGTAGCTACCGGGGCATACTTAGTCACTTTTGATTATAATAATGGCACACAAATTACTAAGAAATTAATCATTAAATAAGGCAGGTATGTTGACAGCGAGTTATATATGTGTAGGTTTAAGTGTCTTATCTTTAGTAATCGTAATACGAACAATAAGGAGTAACGAAAAAAAAAGAGTGTTGCGTTATTATGGTATCACAAAAAAGAAATAAGCTTTGAGGTTTTACATGTTTTCGGGTAAATTAACATGTAATTATTCGGGTAAAAAGGTCGGCTGGGGAGCTGGCCTTTTTGTTTAACATAAACAGAAGAGCCCTATTGTTAGTAATAAATGAGATTTTAATTATTTGCCATGAGTTGTTTGTGAGGTTTTTTTGAGGATAAATTCTTATTTCGAATGTATTTTTGCAGTCTACAATGTTAGAGATATAAAAATATTTTTTTTGAATAAATATAGAAGATACCATTATAATATTAAGATTTTTTTCATGCTTTAATTTGGGTTTTAAAGTATATTAATTAGGGAGAAAAGGTCAGCTGTGGAGCTGACCTTTTCGTTTTTATCGAATAATTTAATTAATAAATATTCTACTATTTTCTTTATCAATGAAACGATTCTTTTTATACAAGTTATAGTCTTGTAATGTACTGTGTCCTATGGGTTTTATAGGCTTATTATTATGTTTAATGAAGTGGTAATTTGTGTTTTTAAACGTTAGTATTTGTCGTTTTATCTAAAACTTTATAAATGATTTGGCAAATAAAATAAACATGTGTTAATTCGTCAGAATTATTATTAACCCGAGATACAATTACATTATGAACCCGATAATAACAAACTATATTTATATAGTTGAACAGTCACCCCTATATCAAAAAATAAAAACTTCACATTCAATTTTTCATCACAAAACTTTTAATATTCCGTTAAGAATCGAATAATATCGTTTGCGATTTTTATGCATTTGCATATACTTTAATATTTAATTTCAGTGGTTTGAAATAACGTGACTATTTACAGTTGCGAACGAATTCCTTTTCTTTCATTTAAATAATAGCCAATTAATCAATACATTAAAATGAAGAAATTTTTACTTTTATTAATACTGTTATCTAGTTATATCAGTTTTTCTCAATACAATATTGCAACAGAAAATGGAAATACAATTAATACCTGTTCAGGAACTTTTGTTGATTCAGGAGGAACAACAGGAGATTATTCAAATAGTGAAACATATACGGTCACATTTTGTTCAACTACACCTGGGCAAACCATACAATTAGATTTTAGTTCTTTTGATACGGAGAGTATCGATGATTTTAGAGTATACGACGGTAACTCTACTGGAGCTTTATTAATTGTTGAATATAATGGAACAATATTACCTGCTACAGT
>JABSPO010000345.1 GCA_013214625.1 Flavobacteriaceae bacterium | reverse complement strand
GGTTACCAACTAAAGGGGAATGATGGTATATAACATCACCATACTCAAGTTGTGATCGAACATAAGGACATGTTCATAAAAAAAATGGAATAGCGTTACACAGCAAAAATGCAAGAAATCACATTGTTTTAGATAATTAGAATTTGAGATGTTGTACAGAGCAGAAATTTGGTCCACATATGTCATGTGTTGATATTAGGCATTTGGTATGGTCAAAAAGGTTCTGTACCAATGTTAAGAAGAATTATGGATAATTATGTATCAACTAGACTTTTTTAGTGATGAAGAAGACATTTAGTCAGACAATGCCTTGCAAATCATTGTCAGCAGTCTACAGTAATATCTCTGCTGCCTGAGTGTTTAGCAGAAGAGATTGGATCGGTAGTAACGCAGAAATCGGATACTAAAGTAACGAAAATTAGAATGTTGACAGTTTTATCTAAAACTAACTGTTTATAGTGTTTTTGCAATGGAAATAACTTTGATTGCTATAAATAATACTGTTGAATCAATTCCAAAGGCATTCTGTATGTTATACGGAAGAAAATGGATAAATGTGTAACAAAATAGTACTTACCTGATATGTTGTGATTGTGTAAAGCACCATGTTATTAGTGAAAATTTTGTCATTCATACAAGGTATTGAGATTGTTTGTTTACATCCTGTACAAATGCTATGTGTGTTGTAAGGAAGACCTGGATAATATGTAACATAGTATATGTGCATGTAATTGATAGTAGTAGTTACCAGTTTGTAATAATTGAGGCTGGAGAAAGATCATGTCCATGAACCTCTTTAATCATTCAAATACTACGTCAAGTGATGTGATGCTTAAACATGCTAATGTGTACCATATCAAAAGTAATGACAACATGAGTATCCTCATACAAAATAAATTATTTTTGGGATGCAAACATATGACAACATGAGTATCCTCATACAAAATAAATTATTTATCATTGTTTATATATTGTTGAAACAAGATATTTACTTCATTGAAATTCATAATAATGTCCCTAAAAGGAATACTTCCAAATTTTCAAGCTTTTGACATGTCACTGCTAATCCTATTCATCTTCATACGTTTATCACTCTTGGCCAAAGCTTAGGAAGAACAGTTGTGATGACCTAGGTTTTGAAACTATTATAAAGAACTCAAAATATATCATACTTTGAGGGGACATGTTTCAAAGATCACAAATGGAAGTAAATAACTTTAGATAGTGAACTTCCCCACCCTTTTAGAAACCGTAATAGTGGCTTATTGTAGGAGTGTTGTTCAAAGAGATACACAAGCTGTGGTAGATGCAGCTCAAGATCATTGCGTAAAAGAGGTCCAATGTAATGTAATTCCCAATGCAGTGGTGGATTTTCTTTCAATTACATCAAAGTGGGAACAGGGTATTGATACTCCTACTTTACTGAGCCCCTATACCTATCTTCACATCCAATCCTCTACCCTGTGTTAAGTGGTAACTGCCTCTGAATACTATCTTAGGTTTTTATTTCTTTTTAACTCAACCTTTTTTGTCCAATTTTCCACTTCGACTTTTGCTTGATTAATGAGGAGTTAATCTGTAAAATTATATTTCAATGAACTGGATTTATTTAGCCCTAGCTGAACATTTACTGCCAATAAATCAATCTGACAGTTTACTCAGATTTTGTATCTCAATTAACCTGAAACCCCTAACATAAACTCCTACAATAAGACACCAAAGTGTGACACCCTCAGGACACAGTCAGTTTGTTAGTCAATGTCCTGCTTCCTACTAAGGGGGAGGTAACGTATATATTT
>JABSPO010000344.1 GCA_013214625.1 Flavobacteriaceae bacterium | reverse complement strand
CTGATGGAGTTAATAAGGTTCACTCAGGAGAACTTCCGGTTACACAGGTAAGTTACAATGATGCCTTAGCATATTGTAAATGGGCAAAAAAAAGGCTTCCTAGCTATAATGAATATTGGGAATTAGTAAAGAATGATACTCGGGTTATTGTATCAGAAAATAAATTACCGATTTCTGAAATTAATATAGTAAATATAGTAGGTAATGTATGGGATATTACAAAAAACAAAAATACGGACTTAATAAGACTTGCTGGTGGCTCACTTTTTTGTTCTGAAAATACGTGTCATGGGACTATTAGGGAGAGAGAATTATTTGTTGATAAAGAAACCGGAAACATACATATAGGGTTTTGTGTTATTGATTTTTAATATTTGTAAATGCTTACCATAATTGAGGGGCATTTTTTTGTTTAATCAAATAAGTTATTGATTCTATCATCGCCCTTTTTCGTTATAGAAATCACGATAATAATGTGCTGTTATTTTCCAAACATTGCTAATTATAGTAATTATTTAGAAATAAAAAAGCCTCTATAAACAGAAGCTTTTTTCTTGTAATATTATGTTTGTCTGACTTATTTAAGCCATTGTGTGAAGTACGTTTTGAATGTTCTCTTGTATGCTATTGTTTATAGGGTTTGTTTGTTTGTTTGTTTTTATAATAAAAACTTGTTCTCTATTCGTTCTTTTATGAAGTTGTTCTAGTTAATTCTATTATTCACTTCACTCATATCTACAACAGATAAAAGCTCTATTATATTTTCAGCCAGTTTATCTTCAGCTTCTTTTCTTGAAACAGGATATTCATTAGATAGTGTTCTATCAGCTTTTTTAGAAAATAAATTATCTTCAGACAACTCATAATAGGACATCCATTTTCTAGTATCTATTGGAAGTATATTTGTTGAAACAATACCAATTGTTTTGAAGAAGCCTTCTAAGTATTCAATAAAACTTGAGAGTCTACTTTCTTCAAACATCTGGTTCACATACTTCTTAAACTGTGTATCGTCAGCTTTAAAGTATTCTATTAATGTGTTGTTGTAGGTTATCATTTTGTTCTAAGTATTAAGTCGTGATTATATGGTACATGAACAGCTCTTGATATGAATAGCTCCTGACTCTCTTTATCCTTAAGAATCAATCCTATATGGTGTACCATGGTTATTAATTTCTTATTAGAATCGTATACAGCGAAGTCTATGTTTTCACTTTCCTTATTTATTATAATAAAGACGACAAAACCATTTTCAGTTTTAGAATAATAACAAGGGTAAACATCATTATCAAACGTTTTTTTATGTTCGTATATAAATCCGTATTCAACTAATAAGTCTATCATTTTTTTTAAAATTAAACACCGTGTAGCTATATTATGGTGATTAACTACACAGTGTTTGGGTTAGTTTAACTCAAGGAGTTAGTTTGTTTTGTGCTTCGAAAGTAAAACAAATTCTACTTTCACTACTTCATGGTATGTCGTCATCACTACTAATGGAAAACAAAAATCATCATATTTGGGTATATTGAAAAAATAATTAAAATCCAAAAAAAAAGGGAGTAACGTTTTACTACTTTTGGTAATATATAGGTGATAATTTATGTTTCATCAAGTCGTTAAATAATGGTTTTGTTACTTCTACGAATACTAAATACAAATCAATTAGTGAGTCAACATATTTTGATGTGCAATTCAATAGTATCATTCCTGATGATTTAAATACTACAGTTGAAATATTAACAAAAGCAGTGGAAAGTGGAATTACTAGTCAAAAGACAGCAGTTGAAATATTTGGATTAACAGACAGTA
>JABSPO010000343.1 GCA_013214625.1 Flavobacteriaceae bacterium | reverse complement strand
TGGTTGTAACAAATGTTATAAACGGAAAGACAATCATGGTAATAATATAAGTATAAAGTTTATTAAAAAAAGAAAGCTAACATATCTGTATAGTGACAGTAAATACCTTTCTGATAAGTATCTCTCAAGTTATAATAAAAGAAAACGTTTTTATTGTAGGTCTCCCATGAGCTATAATTATGAAGTCTTTAATAAAGATAAGATAAATACGGATATTATCTCACAAACAAGTAACAATACAGTATGCCCGCAAACTAATTCTTCATTAGTACAAATACAAAAGTCTTTGAAACATCCAATTAACAGTAATAAAATGGATTTTAATTGTTTACGTATTTTTGGTATTAGAAACATTTTCAATATCTGGGAATTTTTACAGTTTTGTAGAATTAAAAAAATTCCATGTATTAAATCATACATTCATGAGTTTAAATTAATAGGATACAAAAGCGAAAATTTTGACAGTCGATCTTTTCAAATTATTTTAACTTCTAACCTTGCCGCTTTCAATATAAGTACAGAACTTACAGTGCTTAAAATTAGACACACATGTTGTTACGTTAATAACGAAAATTGTATTTCCAATAATTTTAAAACAAGTAACAAATTTAAGACAATTAATGATTTTTTAGATATTTCTCAGAGTGTTAATTTCAAAGAATTTCTTGAACCAGCAAATAATCAAAAAATTAATATTTGTACATGGAATATTCAATCTATAAAGTTTAAGACAAAAGAAATCATTACTTTCATGACACGAAATAATATTCATTTGATAGGTCTTACTGAAACGAGGTGGAATGGTGATGAATTATGTCTTCCCAGTGATTTTATATGGTATGGAAAGAGAAGTAATAAAAAATGTGGCGGTGTGGGATTTATTATACATAAATCTGTAATATGTAACAAAAATTATGAATTAGTTCAGTCTAAAACCGAGAATACTCTCTTTTTTCTTTTGAATTGCAAAAATAAAAAAAGATCAACGTTATTTGGTCTGGCTTATGGTCCAGCATCAGCAAGCTCTAGCACATCACAAACTTGGTGGGATAGTTTAACTGAGGACATTTATCATATAAATACAAAGATAAGTAGAGATTTTGACACAATTTTAATGGGTGATTTTAATAGTAGAATTGGTACACCAAAATCTGAGTTGGAAAATAATATTTTAGGAAAATATGGTGAAAAGACACGAAACACTAGTGGTAAAAATGCTATTAATTTTATGATCAGAAATAATTTTATTTGTTTAAATAATAGAACAAATTTCAAAAATTCAACAAATTATACATACCATCAACAAGGTAAAATAGAAAATAAATCAATTATAGATTTAATATTAGTCAATAAAGAGATGATGCGTAACGATTATCACACAAAAGTTATACAAACTACTTTAACAGGACATGAATCACACTTTCCCGTAGTAACCAAAATCAAATTTATAAGAAATATACCTAAGGAAAAGGTTCTTTTTACAAGGTCATTCTGGAATCTCAATCGTTTGAAAGAATATAATATGCAAAATAAATTTATTTTTGAACGTGATCACAGAATAAAAAGATTTCTCGCATCAGATTTACAAAACACATCAGATATAAACTGTAAGTTTTTTACTCAAATTTTAAATGATTCAGCTAAATCATCCATAGGTAAGTTTCAAAAAACTTTTTTATCAAAAAATGGTTTTAAACAAAGAATAAAAAAGTCTGAATTAAAAAATATATTACTTGAATACAAAAAACTTTTAAGAGAAGCAACAAAAAATGAGGTGATAGGTAAAAATAATTTTAATGATAAGCTTAGATTCTTAAGAAAAAAGATCGATAATTGTAAAAGTTCAGAAAGAACAAAAAAATTAGAGAAAATTATTGATAAAGTTAAC
>JABSPO010000342.1 GCA_013214625.1 Flavobacteriaceae bacterium | reverse complement strand
GGGGCAGAATCCGATAGCTATCGGGACGTGCTGATTTTCGAGTCGACACAAGCCATAAGTTTTTTGTTTTGATTTTAGTTTGTCGTTTTATAAAAGCCAATTTTTAAATAATGAACAGCTCTAAACTAAATATAAATGAGGTGAGTAAATTAAAAGATTCGGCGGTCTTCGAAAACAAACACAACCTTTCGAAAAACCTTTATGAGCTATATTTTACACACGTTGTTAGCTATAGTTATTTTAGAATAACGGATTATTATTTTTAGACTTATCATCTTTAGTGAAATTTGCAAAAGCATCCCAATGTTCAGAAATTTTCCCATTAGTTACTCGAAATACATCCATTGTAGAATGTCTTGTTCCATCGTTATCTGTTTCAGTGATATGAACAAATACTAAATCATCTTGCGCAATTACATTATTGAAATTAATTTTTCTCTTTAGAGCATTCTTAAACCATACTTTAGCCGCATCTACTAATGCTTGACGTCCATCCGCAACCGCTGGATTATGTTGGATATATACATCCCCAATATATTTATCCGAAGCTTCAAAATTAATATCGCCAAAAAACTCTTGATAAAAGTTTTTCACTATTTTTTTGTTGTTTTCAATAGTTAGTTGTTTTCCTTTTAGAGTAGATAACTCAGAATTTAAACTGCTCACCTTTCCATTAAGACTTTCTATTTCTTTAGAGCCGTCATTGCAAGATGTTAAAAAGAGTAATGCTGATAAAATCGTAAAATTTATTATTTTTTTCATAATTGTTTGTTTTTAATTTTGTCGTTTTATAAAAGCCAAATATTAAAATTTGGTGATCTTTGTAAATAAACACAAGCGTTGAGTTTTAAATACTTTAACTCGTATTCTTTATAGGCTTTGTTAACAAATGTTTTTTAATTCTTTATAAATTTTAAAGTATTTCCATTTTCAAGTTTTAAAAAGTAAAGATCGTTTGAAAAATTTTTAATTTTAATTTTTTCATTATTACTAATCTCTCCTTTTTTTATTTCAACTCCTAAAATGTTATAAATTTTATAATTTTCTTTTTTACTTAATCCAGAAATTTGAATAAAGTTTGTTGTTGGATTTGGGAACAGATTTATTTTCTTATTTGATAATTCAACTTCTGTAACACCTAATGTAGCCTGAGCAATGTTTGCTGTAAAGGTTAAATCATGAGTAGTAAGTTCTAGTCCATTATACCAAAAGGAACCGCCAGCATATGGATTACTATTATCATTGTGAAAGTCCACAGAGCTTATATATTCAAAAGTATATTGACTATTTTGAATTACCGACATAGTACCAGTTATGTTAAAAGTTATTGGGTCTCCAGCAGTAGTAATAATAATTTCAGGATGTACTTGTGTATAAATAGGTGTTCCAGTAACAGTATTCCCAGCATAAATATTAAACGTACCAGAAGGTAATGTACTAGGAAATGGACAATAAGTTTTGAAACTTGACATATCTCCGCTACATCCAGCTGTAAAACTTTGTCCTAGCAAATTAGTGGTATCGTTACCAATTTCTGGATTATTTAAACTTTCTACACTACATTGTCCATAAGAATTGAAGGTTATAGAAAAAGTAAAAAGCAATAAAACTGTAATTTTGTTTTTTAAAAAGTAACTTTTCTTCATTTGTTTCGTTAGGTAATTGAATGGAGGTTAATTTGTTTTTAATGTTTGCTAACGTTCTGGCTAAACTGCGTTTTAATGCAGTTTAGGTTTTGTTGCGGTTCGTTTTTATTTTTTTCTGTCCTCGTATTCTTTTATCGCGAAATTTATTTCTTCTTGACTCATCTGGTTTCCACAGTAACGACAAATTTGAGCTTCCATTTTAATTAATTCTTTGCATTTATCACATTGTTTTCTTGGGTCGATGCC
>JABSPO010000341.1 GCA_013214625.1 Flavobacteriaceae bacterium | reverse complement strand
TTTGACTGATCAAACACAAATCTTCAGATTATTGTAAGCCTACACTAGTCATCAATGTTATTTAAGAGATAATCTTTTAGTTGTTTTTTAAATAAATTGGCGGTGCAAACTTTTTTTATTTCATTTGGTATCATTTGATTCCATAGCTTAATTCCTGCAAAAACAACAAAATTAATTCCATGCCCAATCCTTTGATTTGGGAGTCTCATTTTAAAGAATTCTTTGTCGGGCTCTCGATCACTAGGGACTGCATTATGAGTTTCGAATAGTTCCAATATGCTTGTAGGTTGAAAAGAGTGTACTGTTCTCCAAATAAATTTTCCTAGAATAAATTTAGTATTTTGTTTAATTGGCAAGATTTTGGATATTGGATATAATTGCTTTGCTGAGTCATCTTTTTTCTTAAAGTTTAATATTCTAATTGTTTTGTCTTGACTTGCTTCTATTTTTTCTATGTGTGTCTTTGCACACTGACCCCAAACCAAGGCACCATAATCCAAATGAGGTTGTATAAATGAATTATAAAGGTTTAGAACTGTTTTCCTTGAGACATAATGTCTCATTTTCGCTAGAATTGCATTACCTTTTATTAACCTTTCATTAATGTGTTCTATTTGAGTTTCCCAAGTTAATTTTTGATCAATATAAACACCTAGATATTTTGCATATACCTTCTCTTCCAATGGTTCATTGTTAATTTGTAAGTCTATCATTTTATTTCTATTAGCATTCTTGGGCCGGAATAATATTACATTTGACTTTGAAACATTTAAACTCAACTTATTTGCAATGAGCCAATTTGAAACATTCTGTAGTTCCTTATTTAAAACAGATTGTAGTTGGGAGATTTTTTTATGAGAATAAAATATACTTGTATCATCAGCAAATAGATGAAAATGTAATTGTGGTGCTGATATAGCAATATCATTAATATAAAGTAGAAATAACAGTGGACCTAACACGCTGCCTTGTGGAACACCACATTGTATAGTTTGAAAACTTGATACTGAGTTGCCAACCTGAACACATTGCTTTCGTTCATTTAAATATGATTGAAACCAATTTAGTGATTCTCCTCTAATACCATAATAATTCAACTTATTTATTAATATACTATGATTTACTGTATCAAATGCTTTTGCAAAATCAAGAAAAACACAACATGGGATTTCGCCTCCCTGTAGTGCATCAACTACCTTTGCCTGAATATCAATAATGGCATGTTCAGTAGATTTACCCTTTTGAAATCCAAACTGTTTTTTAAAAAGTATGTTTTCAGTTTTAAGGAAACTCATTATACGTGAGTGCATCAGTTTTTCAAATATTTTGCTAATAATTGGTAAAAGTGAAATAGGTCTATAATTTGATTCTTCCATCTTTGAATCTGCTTTGTGAATCGGTATTATCTTTGCCATTTTCATTTTATCTGGAAACTGACCAAGTTTAAAGGACTTATTGAAGATTAGTGTTAAATTTGGGGTAAGTGATTCTGCTGCAATAGAAATGAGTTTTGGTGATATCCCATATATGTCACAAGCCTTTGTCACATCTAATTTAAGTAATAGGTTGTATACTTCATCTGGCTCAATTTCATTTAGAAAGATACTATGTTTGTTGGGATTTTTTAAATAATCTTGATATTTATTATTAGTTTTCCCGAGTTTATCTACCAATTTCTGGGCTACATTAACATAAAAGTTGTTAAATCTATTTGCTACTTGTTTTTGATCAGTAATTATTTGTCCATTTTCATTTAAGAATATTTCATTTATAGGATTTTTTATTTTCTGATGAATAATTTCATTAATTTTGCTCCATATCTTTTTAGATTCTTGTGCATGTTTTTGGAAATAGTTCTTATAGAATTTAATTTTAGAATTCCTTATTAATGTACAT
>JABSPO010000340.1 GCA_013214625.1 Flavobacteriaceae bacterium | reverse complement strand
AATAGTGTTTATATCCTAGTTGGCAGTAATTAAAAAACATATACTTGAATTTAAAAAAAAGATATTTACCTAAAATATTATTACCTTTAGTACAATTTATTTTTGGCTTAGGATTTTTAACTCTATTCATTTACGGAATAATAAAATTTTCTATTGATTTTAAAATTGAATTATTAATTCAAGCAATATTCTTTTTATCCTTCATCGGTTTTATTGCTTTTCATTTAATTTATAATTTCTTATTTTATTTAAAAAATATTTCTTTCCAAGAAAATGGATTTGCCATTTTTGAATATCATAAGTTAAAAACTAGTAAGGTTGATTACAATGAAATAAGTGGATTTTCAAATTCAGAAGTATATTTTGGAAAGTACACTTGGAAAAGTAAATCTCTTGTAGTCTACACTAAATCAAATGGTGTTTTTGAAATACTCAATAATTATAATTCAAGTAATGATAAATTTGAACTCGAATTAAAAAAACATAAAATAAAATATTATGGGTTTGAAGAATACAGCACTGGTTGGTATTTTAGAGAATATCGGTTTTCTGAAAAATTAAAAACTACCGCCAACAACACCTATAAATAATACGAATTTCAGTATTTAAAACTAAAGCTTGTGTATATTTACATAGTCGCCAAACCTTTTAGTTTACTCACCTCCTTTCTTATTTAATTTAAAGGTGTTCATGATTTGAAAATTGGCTTTTTTAAAACGACAAACTAAAAACAAAACAAAAAGCTTATGGCTTGTGTCGACACGAAAATTCGCGGATTTTCTGCCCCGTAAAATTCATAGCTAAACGTTAGCAGCAATTCTAGAAGAAAAACAGCCTTAGATGTCTAAGAAATCAGATAATTTTGAAAAAAAGATAGCACGAATAAAAAGTGTTTTAGAAAAAGGCGAGGCAGAAGTTACATGGAATGACAAAATGCCTGACCCTGATAATGAAGAACAACCCAGACAAATAGATATTTCCATTAAAAAAGAAGGGAAATTAACCCACGCTGAATGTCGAATTCACAAAAAACCTCAGGATGTAAAGTGGATTGAAGAATTAATAGGAAGAAAAATTAGTTTAAGAATTGATTCTATGATTGCTGTTTCTGCTTCGGGTTTTACTAAAGGTGCAGAAAAGAAAGCTAAAGCCAAAGGAATCATCCTTCGCAACTTGTCCGAAGTTACAATTGAAGAGGCTGAAAACTGGGGTGAAAAGTCAGAAATTGACATAAACTGGCTAGTCTTTAAAAAGATTAAAATAACCTTTATTTTTCCTAAAACATTTTCGAGTAACCTTCCGGAGAAGGAAATTATGCCATGGATAGAAACAAATCAGAAAGTCGTTTATGAAATGATTGAGAAGATATCTAATAAATACCCTCAACCAACTAATCCATCAGATAAAGTTAAACGTGCTTTGCAAATGGTTTTTTCGGTTTCTGAAAATCATAATCAACTTGGATTTCTCAAAATAAAAATCGAAGCCGATTTAGAGTATGAACGTATAAGAGAAGAAGTCGTTCAATTCTATTCATATGGTAACCCCAATAATAAGGAACTTAGTTTAAGAACTACTTTAGAAAAAAATTCTACTAAAAGTATTGAACTCATAAACACATTAGAAAGAATAGGATTAACAATCGATTTATCAAAAATAGATTCACCTGAAAATCACATATTTAAAGCTGTTGGTTGGCGTGTTAAAAGACCTTCAAAGGGTATAATGGTTAATTTAATATCAACATTTGAACGAAAAATTGCTTTTGAGAATTTGGTGATATCGACTTCAATCGAATAAAAAAAGCTGCTAACAACACCTATAAAATAATACGGGTTTTGGTGTGTAATCCAAAGGTTTGTGTAAATTTACATAGTCGCCAAACGTTAGCAGCAATGA